>JAIQFT010000026.1 GCA_020073185.1 Terriglobia bacterium | reverse complement strand
TGTGCGCAATCCAGATGTCCTCTTGCTTCTCCCGCTGCTTGCGCGTCCCCATCGACATGCGCGACATTCTACGAACTATGCCTGTGGATACTTCAGTACTTTCCGCTCACGAATCCAGACTTGCACCACGGGCTGCTAGACGTTTGGGTTAGGTGATAGCTGATTGAAAGATTCTTCGGCTCGAGACAGTGGATGGCGGCACGCTTGGGAGCGGCCGGAGGCAAGTCCAGGAGTGCGGTCAAAACATCGGCTTCGCGCAGGAATGGCCGGCTCGGCGGCAGGCCGAAGAAAGTTGCTGCCGGATAGGATCACGCCGAGTTTGCCACGCCCAGGAATCTTTGCCGCACGACTTCAACAATCTCGCCATGCACCACATCCCCCGGCCGCCGCGCGTCCAGCATCAGCACGCGCTGCGGCTCGCGTTTGGCGATGGCGTGATAGGCCTGCTGCACGCGCGTGAAGAACGCCTGGTTCTCCTGCTCGAAGCGGTTCTCGTCGGCCTCGCCACCCTGCGCGGTTGCCACCTTTGCCAGGTTGCGGCGCCGCGCCCGCGCCACGCTGGAGGCCACATCGGAATCCATCAGCACCGTCATGTCGGGCTGAAGATCGCCGCACACCACCCAGTGCATGGTCAATACCGCCTCGCTGCCCAGGCCGCGCCCGCCGCCCTGGTACGCCTCCGACGAATCGGTGAAGCGGTCGCACAGCACCCAAATTCCTGCGTTGAGCGCAGGCAAAATCTTCTCGTAAGCCTGTTGCGCGCGCGCCGCAAACAGGATTGCCAGCTCGGCGCGCGGCGCCAGGCCCAAAGTCGCCGAATCGAGCACGATGCTGCGCAGGCGCTCTCCAATCGGCGTTCCTCCCGGTTCGCGCGTGACCACCACCTCGATGCCTTCGGCGCGCAGTACCTCCGCCAGCCGCTTCAATTGCGTGCTTTTGCCGCAGCCATCCAACCCTTCGAAGGTGATGAACCGGCCTCGTTTTCGTGCGCTCACGCGCGCCATGATACCATCGCGCTTCGAGCATCTGCGGCGGGCGCGCCAGTGGGGGCGTACTCGCAAAACGTAACTCCATCCGGGAGCACTGATGATTTTGGCTCGTCCTCGTCTTGTCCTTTGGTGCCTGCTCTTAACCTCTACTATGGCCCTGGCTGCCGCGCCGCAGCGCCGCTCCGCCGCCCCTGCCAAAGTGCTTCCGCCGACCATCTCCCTCGCGGTGGATGCCACCCAGGCCGCGCAGAAGATTCTGCACGCGCGCCTTACCATGACGGTCACACCCGGACCGCTCACCCTGCTTTACCCCAAGTGGATTCCCGGCGAACACATGCCCCATGGCCCGATTGTGGACAGCGTCGGCCTGAAATTCAGCGCCGGTGGGCAGACGCTTCCCTGGCGCCGCGACGATGCGGACATGTTTACCTACCACCTCACCATCCCGGCGGGCGTGAGCCAGCTCGAAATCGCGCTCGACTACGCCTCGCCCGTCGCCGGCGAAGGAGGCTTCTCTGCCGGCGGCAGCGCCACCGACAAGCTCGCAGTCATCAGTTGGAACCAACTCCTCCTTTATCCCGCCGGATTTACCAGCGACCAACTGACGTACGAGGCTTCGCTAACGCTGCCGCAAGGATGGAAGTTCGGCACCGCGCTGCCGCAGTCTGGGACGCTACAGCGTGTCGACAGCCAGAAGATGAATATGGCTCTCTTCCAGCCCGCCACGCTGACCACGCTGGTGGACTCGCCGGTCATCGCCGGCGAATACTACCGCTCCGTGCCGCTGTCGCCCGAAGGCGAAGCGCGTCCGGCTGAGCTGGACATGGCGGCCGACAGCGCCGCCGCCGTTGACATCGGCCCAGACGTGCAGAACCGGATGCGCAACCTCGTCGCCGAAGGTGGCGCTCTGTTTGGCGCGCGCCACTACCGCGATTATCACTTCCTGCTCTCGCTCAGCGATCACGTCGCGCACTTCGGCCTGGAGCACCACGAGTCCAACGACAGCCGCGTCTCCGAGCGCGCCCTCATTGATGACAACCTGCGCCGCGTCGCTTTCGGCGATCTGCTGCCGCACGAATACACCCACTCCTGGAACGGCAAGTACCGTCGGCCGCTGGGGCTCAGCACACCCGACTTCCAGCAGCCCATGAAAGGCGAGTTGCTCTGGGTGTACGAAGGTCTGACGCAGTATTTCGGCAAGCTGCTGGCCGCGCGCTCCGGCATTTGGTCGGCTGACGATTTTCGCGACAACGTCGCCCTGCTCGCCGCCGAGCTGGCGCATCGCCCCGGCCGGCAGTGGCGCCCGTTGGAGGACACCGCGGTCGCCGCGCAAATCCTCTACGAATCATCGCCGCAGTGGTCGAGTTGGCGCCGCGGCGTCGATTTCTACGATGAAGGCGCCCTCATCTGGTTGGACGTCGACGCCACCATTCGCCGCCTCACCAACAACCAGAAATCCATGGACGATTTCGCCAAGCTGTTCTACGGCCCGCCCGATAATCCGCCGGGTGTCGCGCCGAACGTGAAGCCGTACACGATTGACGACGTCGTTTCCACTCTCAACCAGGTCGCGCCCAACGACTGGCGCAAGTTCCTCCTCGACCGCGTCGCCACGGTCGGTCCCAACGCCCCGCTCGGCGGCCTCGAGGGCAGCGGCTGGAAGCTGGTCTACACCGACACGCCCAGCGGCCTGCAGCGCACCCGCGATTCCATCGAGCGGGATGCCGACTTGCGCTATTCCCTCGGCCTGCTCCTCAACCGCACCGGGCGCGTCGCCGATTCCGTCTTTTTCATGCCCGCGTATCAGTCCGGGATCATGCCGGGCATGACCATCGTCGCCGTCAATGGGCGGAAGTATTCGGCCGAAGTGCTCCACGACGCCGTCAAAGCGGCGAAGAACGACTCCGCGCCCATTCAGTTGCTGGTGGAAAATTCCGAATACTACAAGACCTATTCCGTGAACTATCACGACGGGGACCGCTACCCGCACCTGGTGCGCGACCCGTCAAGAACGGATTACTTGGGCGACATGATCAAGCCGCGCCAGACGCCTGCGAAGTAGTTGTCAGTCGTGAGTCCATTGGCCCGGGCGATTCGGCGAGCTGTGCAGGCTTGGGAGGTTGTTCCACCTGAAATCTCAACTTCGCTGGACGATGGCGCTGTCGCTGGCGCCGTCGACCAAGCCGACCTCGTCAGCAGCGCGGCTCAAGCGGTTGCCGATCAAGCTGATGTCGCGGTTGGCCGCACCCTTCAGTTCGAGGAAGGTGCTGGTACCTTCGGGAGCGGTGCAGGAATGCACCACCGCGTCGGTAACGTTTTCCAGGCGAACGACGGGTTCGCCGCTGTTTGGCTTGCGCGTGGTCGCCCCGCTGAGGACAAGGTCGTGAACCGTATCAGCAACGAGCATCGGTCCCTTCGCCGCATTCACCACGGCATCGGAGAATCTGACGCCGATTGCGTTGGTACAAGCAATGCCGCTTTCCGCACTCTCGACCGCGAAGTTGCTGATACTGAGTTCTTCGATCGGCATCTCGGGAAGGCCTTCGATGACTGCCGCCTTCTTAACATTGGTGGCGAAGATGTCACTGAAATGGAAGTTGCGGAACCGGGGCGTACCCTCGTTGACCGGTTCGGACTTGTGAAGGTCGCCCCCGGTGTAGAACATGGTGACCACCACGGCCTCGCCGACATGACGCATCACCAGGTTGGAGGCGCGGACGTTCTCCACGACGTTGCCGCGGCTCCTGGCGGTCTTGAAGCGTAGCCCGCGCTGGGTTCCGTCGCAGACGCAGTTGCTGATGGCAACGTTTCTCACGCCGCCCGCTGTTTCGCTGCCTATTCCCACGCCGGCATGACCTGTGCCGAAGATGCAATCGGTGATAGTGAGATTCTCGCAGGGGATTCCATCCTCGCGGAATTTGTACCCAGACTTAATAATGATGCAGTCGTCGCCCACGCTGATGTAGCAGTTTGCGATGCGCACATTGCGGCAGGAGTCGGGATCGATACCGTCGGTGTTGGGAGAATTTTCGGGCGCGGTGATGGTGAGACCGTCGATGACCACGTTAGCGCACCGCACCGGGTGGACATTCCACGAGGGCGCGTTGACGATGCTGATGCCGGCGATCCGAACGTTGCGGCAGCGGAAGAGGTTGATCATCCGCGGGCGGCCCCATTGCAGCAGGGATCCGGGAGGATTCTCCGGTTCGCGCTCCTCGAGCCCCAGCTTGCGCCGCAGATTCCGGTCCTGGCGAAAGGCTTTCCACCAGGCTTCGCCCTGTCCATCGAGTACGCCGCGGCCGGTGATGGAGACGTTCTCCAGATCAAGCCCGGTGAACAAAGCGGCATAGGTTGTACGATCGATCCCTTCCCAGCGCCCTTGTATGGCAGGTACAGCACTGAAGTCGGTGGTGAACAGGAGAGTCGCACCTGCCAGAATCTCGACTTCCATGTGGCTCTTTAGGAAGATTGCGCTGGTGAGAAAGTTGCCGGCCGGCACGATGACCTTGCCTCCGCCGGACTTCGCACAAGTGTCCACTGCTGCCTGGATCGCCGCAGTGCACAGAGTCTTGCCGTCGGGAACGGCGCCGAAGTCGAGGATGCTGCACAGCGAGGTACGAGAGCCCTGCGGAGCCGGAACCCGTTCCGCACCGTACGCGCTTGCGACTGGAACGGTTACGGCGGTGACAGCTGCCAGGCCTCTTATGAAGTCGCGACGCGGGCTATCGTCAGACATCTTCCCCCCTTGCCTTCAGCGGGCGCTACTGGACCGCCAGCGACACCTGAAGCGGCGCGCGCAGGCGAGTTGCGAACTGGGCAACGTAGCGGTCCCACTCTTCGGGGCCTTTGAAGTCGCCGCTCTTGTTCCAGCCAAAGCCGGCGTAATAGATAGCGACCTTGTCGGGCGGCAATTTCGCGGTGACAAGGTAGTTCTTGCTGTCTTCCGCTTTACTGATCACGCTTGCGGGATCGACGATGACAGCGCAACCCAGTTGGCCATCATCGCCCTTCAGGGATTCCCAGGCACGGAGCGTGCCAAGGTCGGGCGAAAAAGCCAGTTGAACCGCCGCCGATTTCCTGATGCCGGTAGCTTCAGTGAGTTCGCCCGAGCCACTCTCGACGGTGTAGTGGCTTTCGAAGCGATCAAGGTTCTGGCCGGCATCGAGGGTAATTCGCTTCACCATGGAAACGCGTACGCCGCCCGCCTGCCATGCCGGGTAGACAAGCTCGAACATGACGCGGATGGGCCCGTTGGCGAGCACGCGCGAATCGCGGAAGTTGGCGGACGGATGGAGTTGTCCACCGGCCCAAAGGCCGTCTCCGCCGCAGCCGCGGCTGCTGCCGGCAGAGTACAGGTCGGCGCCCTCACCGTGATCGTGGTGATAATCGTCCACCATGTACCAATCGTTGATCACCAGCTTTCGAGTGCGCTTGCTCCACACATCGACCGCACTGCTGGTCAGCGGCTCCTGGGCCCAAGTCTCCAGCGCCGCACCGTACATGCGGTGAGCGATGCGATCGTTTTCCCAGGCGAAGTCGTCGCGGCGTTCTCGCACGAAACGGCCGTAGGCCTTGAACTGTTCACGGGCGGCGATTTGTTTTTCACCAACCGTGAGAACAAACTTCAGCGCCTGCGACGGTCCGATGTCGGTCTGAAACAGAAGTTGGTCCTGGGTACCGTCGTCGTTCAAGTCGACAGCTTGAACGAGCAGATCCTGCGAGGAGCGGGCATCGCGCACATGGACCCGCCGGACGTCATCGACGCCGAGAATTCGCCGCAGCTCGGCAGCGTCCAGGACAATGGTCTCGGAGGATCGAGCGAGACCAATGGGGTTCTTCACTGTGACGGTGGCGGATGAGGAAGCCGCCGTGGCGGGACTTACGGCAGCCAAGAAGCTCAGGCCGATCAGCAATAAGCCAATAATGCGGGCCATGTACTGCTCCTCTTACTACTTCTGGCGCGGACGGTAATGAAAGGTGTTGAGCTTGCGTTCGACATCGAATGAGCGGAGCATCTGGATCATCTCCGCGCCGGCGAGCAGGGTAGGGCCGTAGCCCTGCATGGCGCGGAGACTGGTCGGACGGTTGTAGTAGTAAACGGCATCATAGGCAGCGGTCGTGCCAACGCAGATGCCGTCAATCTCTCCGCTCTCACGCACACGCGTGGCAACGGCCTGCCAACCGGCTTGCGCAACCGGGGCATAGATCGGGCTGAGCCAACCGCGATTCACTCCGCGCGCAATGGCAAAGGTAAACATCGCAGATGCCGAGGTCTCTAGATAGCTATCGGTACGATCGAGCAGTTGGTGCCACAGGCCATTGCCGGCTTGCAGCTCGGTGACGCCTCGAATGCCCGCTTGGAAGAGCTCGAGCACGCGTGGGCGATCCGGATGATTGTCCGGCATAACGCTCAAAAGTTCAGCCAGGGACATCAGGGCCCAGCCGTCGGCGCGGCCCCAGTAGAACCGGGGGTCGTGATCAACTCCCTGAAACCAGGCGTGGTCGTAGAGCCCATTGGCGGGGTTGAAGACGCGTGCCGACATCTGGATGGCTTGCCGGGCGGCATCGTCGATGTACTTGCCATCGCCCGTGAGGTGTCCCATCTGCGCCAGCAGCGGGATGCTCATGTACATGTCATCGGTCCAGATGGAAACCGGCTGCGGCCGCGGGCGCGCCAGAGTGCCGTCGGACATGCGCATCATACTGTGGAAAACGAAGTCGGCAGCCACGTCGATGGTCTCGCGGTAGCGTGGGTCCGGCTTCTTCCCATAGGCCTGGATGAGAGCAAAGCCGATGGCGCCGCAGTCATCGAGTTCGTGCATCGCCAGCAGACGGCGATAGCCGCGCGGCCGCGGCCCAAACTGCTGGGCCTGGCGGCGGAAGTAATCGAGATGGGAGAATATGAAGTCGAAGTTCTTGAGCGCGTAGTCCTGGTAGCGGCGATCCCCGGTCACATCGGAAACGTGCAACATGCCTGCCAGCGCAACCCCGGTAGAGTAGGTCCAGTCGTTGAACTCTCCGTTGCTGAGATCGACTTCGGCGGTTTTCACCGGATGGGAGAAGTCGGCGATGGGTCTGCCGGTACTGGAATCAATGATGCGATACGGCGTGGAGCCGACGAAGTGAGCAAGGATGCGATCGAGCGTGGCCTTGATCTCGGCCTCGGTGGGAACGGTATAGTCCACGCCCGGCGCGAGAGAAGGTTCGGAGAACGATGGATCGCTGCGTCCCGGCTGCTGGGGAACCGTCGTCGGCGTCTGTGCGATTGCGCCGATGGCGACGGCCAGTACGAAGGGCAGCGCTCTTCCGAAGACGACGGTCGCTGCTCCGCTCATGCCGGTTCTCCGCACTTCGCCAACTGCTTGCCGGCGACTGCGCCTTCGGTTGTGCCCTGGTCGAGTTCCAGTCCGAGATACTGCCTGGAGTTTTCGAAGCAGATGTTCCGCACCATGCCCCCGATGAGCGCTTCATCGCCTGGCAACTCGCCACTTTCCATGTCGGCCCCAAGCATGTTGCACAGGACGCGGCGGAAGTACTCATGGCGTGGATAGGACATGAAGGAACGCGAATCGGTGAGCATGCCGATGAAACGCGACAGAAGGCCTGCGTTGGACAGCGCATTGATCTGCCATTGCATGGCTTCCTTCTGATCGAGGAACCACCACCCGCTACCGAACTGGATTTTTCCGGCCACCGATCCGTCCTGAAAGTTGCCGATCATGGTCGCGAGGACGTAGTTGTCAGCCGGGTTCACGTTGTACAGGATGGTTTTCGGCAGCGCATTCTCGCGATCCAGTGCGTCAAGGTAGCGGCCCAGCGCCTCAGCCTGCGGCCAGTCGCCAATGGAGTCAAAGCCGGTGTCGGGACCGAGTTGTTGCAGCAGGCGGGTATTGGCGTTGCGGAGCGCACCCAAATGCAACTGCTTGGTCCAGCCTTTTTCGGCATCGAGGTGGCCGAAGTAGAGCATCATGAATGATGCGAACTGCTGCTGCTCGAACGACGTAGCGGCCTTGCCCGCCCGGGCATTGTCGAATATGCGGGCCGCCGTCGATTCCGGACAGAAATCGGCATAGCAGTAGTTCAGGCCATGATCGGAGAGACGGCAGCCCATGGCGTGAAAGAAATCGTGCCTCTGGCGAAGGGCAGCGAGAAGGCTATCGAGCTTGTCGATGTCGATGTTGCTGGCCGAAGCCAAGCGATCTATCCACGAGTTGAGCAGGCTGGGTTGGTGCACGTTGAGCGCTCTGTCGGGCCGGAATGCGGGATAGACACGCGTGCCGAATGGCCGGCCGGCAATCTGCTGGTGGAAGGCGAGGTCGTCAGTAGGATCGTCCGTGGTGCAAAGGGCCTTCACCGCGAACTTTTTCAGGATGGCCTGAGTGCGAAGGCTTTCTCCCGCAAGCTGGGCGTTCGCCTTCTCCCAAATCTCGCGGGCGGTGCGTTCATCGAGCAAGTCATCGATTCCGAAGTAGCGTTTGAGTTCGAGATGAGCCCAGTGGAAGAGCGGATTGCGAATCGTGTGCGGCACGGTGCGGGCCCAGGCCAGGAACTTGTCGAACGCAGAGGCGTCGCCGGTGCAGTAGCGCTCGGGCTCGCCGTCGGCTCGCATGGCGCGCCACTTATAGTGGTCGCCTTCCAGCCAGATTTCGAAAAGATTGCGAAAGCCACGGTTCTCGGCGATGTCCCTGGGCGAGAGGTGGCAGTGATAGTCCAAGATCGGCTGATGCTCGGCATAGCCGTGATAAAGGCGCTTCGCGGCTTGCGAGTGCAGAAGGAAATCTTCGTGGATATAGCCCATTGCTCTCCTCCTGGGCTGGCGGGCCTACGCTGACGCGTCCCCAGCCAGGAAAATCGGGGTCAAATGCCTTTCGTACAAGTTGGCGATCACATTGCGCGAGATGGAGTCTTCGCACGCCACCAGCATGTCCAGATAGCGCCGGCCCAGCTTCGCGGCGACCTTATAGGCAACGTGCAGCAACTGGCGGAAATCGGGGTTGTACTCGGGACACTTCGGGTCGTGACGCAGAGCGTCCGCATACTGCTGTGACGACCACCCGTTGACCTGCTCCGGAGAGGGCAGTCTCGCTGCGCTGATATCAATCACGGTTGCATAGGGAGCGCACAGCTCATCACGATGTACATACGCCGCGGCGTAGATCTCCTTCGCCAGTGCAAGGCCATCTCCACCAGCTTCCGCCAGTCCGACCAGTTCTTCGAGCCAGGTGGTGCCGGCTGTTTTTACATGCACGCCGGCCCCGGTATCGCGCAGGGCGCGGCGTATGGCCGGATAGATGGAGAATTTGTCGCTGCCGGAATGGATGCTCAGCTTGAGTTGGGCAGGCAGGCCGTAGACGTCGATAGCATGAGCGATGACCGCCAAGTCGCTGCGAAACTCGGCTTCAAACTGCGCCACGTCTCCCACATAATCCACGCCCTTGTTGAAGCGGCCGGTAAACTTCGGCGCAATCGTTTGCAGGGGAATGCCCTCATCGGACAGGGCCGCGAGGATCACCAACAACTCGGCGGGACTCTGGGGAGTGTCGGTTTCGTCCATCGAGACTTCGGTGATGAAGGCGCCGGTTCCCAGCGCGCTCTCGATGTGCCGATAAATCCTGCCCGCCTCCTGGGTGGCGAACAGGTACTTGGTTGCGATCTCGGCCAACCCTTCGGGCGACAGTGGCCGGACGGACCCGCGAGCTTGCAGTTCTATGGGCCGCAGTAACTCAGGATGGCGGCCGATGAATGCGCCGATGGCCGACGGCTGCGGTGGCTTGCCGATGGCATAGGCAACGTCCAGGGTGTAAAAGTCGCTCGATGGCAGGAAGTCGTCCACCGTGTCGAGGTTGATATGGTCGGCGTCCACGTGGAAAGGCCTGGTCCATTCCAGCTCGCGGACCGCGATTTCGGCGGCGGCGCGCACGCTGTCGGGCTTGGAACCGACAATGCGGTGTTCGCGGTTCGACTTGTTCCATACCGGAATGATCTCGACGCCACGCTGCGAAGCCATGACGCAGGCGCGCAACTGAGCCCGGGCTTGATGGGCAAAGCGGTCGCCGACGCCAAAGGAGCATCTCGCGAGGCGGAGGCCGGCGGAGGACGCCAAGGAGTGAGCGGCGGATGAGGTCATCTGGGATCCTCGCGGAGCGGCCTGGGCAAAAATCTGCGGAGGTGCCGCTCAAGTTACTGCGAATCCTAGTCGTTTTATACAATACAACGATGTTGCAATTGACAAAACAATAGTTTCGTGTTTTCTGTTGCGTGTCAACCTCCTTCTTGGTCCGCGGTGTGGCCGGAGGCGCCCGCCCGAGACGATGCAATGCCGCAGCCTGCAAGCCAATTCGCCGGCGGCACAACCACGGGTGACATCGCGGTCGGCGGTGGCCAGTCTGCAAAAGCGGGGCCATTGTACGACTTCACCGGCCAGGCGGCGGTGCGGTCGAGAGAACCGGCTCCACGCGCCACGGTCAGTGGGTTCCCGAAACGGGCCCTCCGATCGTCCCAGCAAAGGAAGAATGCTGCTTGACAAGCGGGCTCGCCGGTGACAGGCTGTGCTCGCTCGGTTTGTCTATTGCAACAGCATTTTAGTAGATAAAACATGAAAGTAGCGCGAACCACCTCCGGCAAATACGTGGTGGATGCGGTCGCCAAGGCGCTGGATCTGCTGGAAGTCTTTGCCGGCAGCGAAGGCCTTACGCTGAACGAAATCAGCCGGCAGCTCGGATTGAACAAGAGCCGCACGTTCCGGCTGCTGCACACCCTGGCCGAGCGTGGTTACGTGGAGCGCAGCGCCGATGGCAGCCTGTACATGCTGGGCATCAAGTTGTTCGAGCTTTCCACCCATGTCCGGCGCGACATCAAGGAAATCGCCCGCCCGCTGATGCTGGAACTGCGCGAGCGTTTTAACGAGATGGTAAACCTCAGCGTTCTCGACGACGGCAACGTTCTCTACCTGCAGATTGTGGACAGCGCGCGTCCGATCCGCATGAGCGCGACCGTGGGATGCCGCATGCCGGCTCACCAGACATCCATGGGAAAGGCGATGTTGGCGTTTCTGGGAGCGGATGATTCGCGTTCTCCCTACTTCTTCTATCTTGCCAGGCTTTCGCGGCCGCGCCTGCAAACCGTGCGCAAGGAGCTGGAACTGACGCGCCAGCGGGGCTATGCGATCGACAACGAGGAGAACGAACCCGGTGTGGCCTGCATCGGGGCGCCCGTCTTCGACCAGTACGGGCAGCCCATCGCGGCCATGAGCGTCTCCGGGCCGGTCCATCGGATTCTGGAAAATGAAAGCAAGGTCGCGAACGCGCTGATCGCGGCCTGCCACGGCGTTTCGAAAAAGCTTGGCTACAGCGTGCGCGTGGCCGCGGAGCCTGCCAAGCAGCGCCTCAGGGCGAAAGCATGAGGCCGCTGGGGCGGCAGCATGACGGAGGGAATGCGAACCTGCTTTTCTTCCGCCATGCGACCCCAGCCGGGTGAAAGGCAATTTGATGTTGCAGATTAGGCCCAAGGCCGGTTGCAAGTGGGATCTGGTCAGCTTGGGAGAAGTCATGCTCCGGCTCGATCCCGGGGATGCGCGCATTCATACCACCCGCGGTTTTCGTGCCTGGGAGGGCGGCGGTGAATACAACGTTGCCCGCGGCCTGAAGCGTTGTTTCGGAATGGACACGACGATCGTCACCGCCTTCGCCGATAACCCGGTGGGCCGACTGATCCAGGACTTCATCTATCAAGGCGGCGTGGACCAGTCGCATGTGCTGTGGGTGCCGTACGACGGGGTTGGGCGCACGGTGCGGAATGGGCTCAACTTTACGGAGCGGGGATTTGGAGTGCGTGCGGCTCTGGGCTGCTCCGATCGCGGGCACACCGCGGTTTCGCAGCTGAAGCCCGGCGCCATCGACTGGGCCCAGATTTTTGCGCACGAGGGTGCGCGCTGGTTCCACTCCGGCGGGATCTTTAGCGCGCTTTCCGAAACCACGCCGTGCGTTGCCAAGGAAGCCATGCTGGTGGCGAGAAAGAACGGGGTCGTCGTTTCCTATGACCTCAACTACCGCGAGTCCCTGTGGAAGTCCATCGGCGGCAAGAAGGCGGCGCAGAAAGTCAATCGCGAACTGGCTCCGTTGGTGGACGTGATGATCGGGAACGAAGAGGACTTCACCGCCGCCTTGGGGTTCGAAGTCGAGGCCCTGGATGAAGACCTTTCGAAGCTGGATCCGGCAAGCTTCTGCCGCATGATGGAGCGCGTGGTCGCCGCCTTTCCCGGGATCAAAGCGGTTGCCACCACGCTGCGCCATGTGAGGTCGGCGAGTAGCAACGACTGGAGTGCCGTCTGCTTTTGGGACGGGAAACTCCATCGCGCGACGAATCGGGAGAATCTCGCGATCCTGGATCGCATTGGCGGAGGCGATTCCTTTGCCTCCGGCCTTATCTATGGATTTCTGACCGGCCGCGAGCCCCAGTGGGCTGTCGAATGCGGGGCGGCGCATGGCGCACTGGCCATGACCACCCCCGGAGACACCACCATGGCAACGCTGGCCGAAGTCGAGAAAGTAATGAAGGGCGTGAGCGCACGCGTCGCTCGATAGGCGGCGTGTGGGCAAACGGCCTTGGGCCGAACCTTGGGGCTTCAACAACTTCCTAGCCGAAGGGCAGCTTGGAGATAGCCATGAAGATCGTACAGTTGCTAAAGGTCCTGGCCGTGTGTGCGTTCGTCGCATTAGCGCAAAACGTTGTCTTCGGCCAGGCAGTTAACTTCGCCCAGATTCAGGGCCGCATCAGCGATCCGAGCGGGGCGGCAATCGTCGGAGCACAAATCACCGCAACCCAGGTCGAAACCGGATTGGTCAGGAACACGGTCTCCAATGCGGAGGGCCATTACGTCCTGCCCAACCTGCCGGTCGGCCCCTACCGAGTGAATGTCTCGGCCAGCGGCTTCCAGAACTATCAGCAGAAGGGCATGGTGTTGCGAGTGGGCGAGACCCCGGAACTCAATATCAAGCTCACCGTGGGTAGCGTTGCTGAAACCATCGAAGTGAGGGCGGATGCCGCTCTGGTCGAGACGCATGAAAACTCGATCTCGACCATGATTGACAACGAGCGCATCCTGCAGCTTCCGCTCGATGGCCGCAACATGGTGTCACTGGTCATGGGGACGGGCGCGGCAACTAATCCCACGCTGCCCAGCAACGACCTGAACAGCACCAAGAACTACGGCAACGGGCAATCGAGCGGGCCCTCGCAGACGATCTCGGTGGCCGGCGGCCAGGAGAACGCCAACAACTACTTGCTGGATGGGAGCGACAACAACGACGCCTTCTCGAACGTGAATGCGCCTTATCCGTTTCCTGATGCGATCCAGGAGTTCAGCGTGCAGAGCAGCGGGCTCTCAGCGCGATACGGCGTGCATGCCGGGGCCACGGTGAATGCAATCACCAAGTCCGGCACCAATGTCTATCACGGCACCCTGTTTGAATTTCTGCGCAATCCGGCTGTCAATGCCCACCACGTGTTCTTTACCACCCCGGCTCCTGGCTCGCGCGACGACACCGTCAAGCGCAACCAGTTCGGAGGAACATTTGGCGGACCGATCAAGAAAGACAAATTACTGTTCTTCGTTGGGTTTCAAGGGACCCGGCAGTCAGCATCGTCGAACCTGACAACCGTCATCGTTCCCACTGCCGCAGCCATTACCAATGGCGACTTCAGCGTGATGATGGCGGCGGCGTGCCAAAGCAGTGGAAAAGCCAAGACATTGAAAACCGTCAACGGCGTCACCATTACAGGCAACAAGGTCAATCCCGCAAGCTTCAATGCCTCGGCATTGGCCTTGCTCAAGTACGTGCCTGCTTCCACCGATGCCACGGGCTGCGGCAAGATCAGTTATTCCTACCCGCAGATTTGGAATGAGGACCAGGGTGTGGCTAAAGTGGATTGGAACCTGAGTCCCAAGCAGACCGTGTTCGCGCGTTATTTCGGCACCGATTCCAGGGTGCCGCTGCCGTTTGACAAGTCCGACATCATCCCGCAGAGCCAGATCTCCAACCAATATGCCCGGTTCCAGACCGGGGCCATCGGGCACACGTTTACGATCAGCCCGAACCTGGTCAACTCCTTCCACGTCACCGCCACTCGGCTAGCCATCAACCGCGGCCCGGCCGACGACATGATCAATCCCGCCAGCATCGGCATCACCGTCCCGAGCCCGGTTCCGAATGGTTTAGTGCTCAGCATCTCCAACTACTTTGCGACCGGCGGCGGATCGTCCATGCCGGGACACTTCATCAACAATCTGTACCAGATTGCCGATGATGTGGACATCGTGCATGGCAAGCACCAGTTTTCTTTTGGCATCAACTTCATGAAGATGCAACTGAACTACATCTCCACCTTCCAGTCCAACGGCCAGTTTACGTTCGGCGGGAACTTCAGTGGAGACAACCTGGTTGACTTCATGCTGGGCTTCCCCTCGAACTTCGCGCAAGGGAATCCGGAAGCGGAAAACTGGAGATACACCTACTGGGGTCTCTACGCCCAGGACAACGTCAAACTACGGTCCAACCTGACGCTCAACATAGGGGTGCGCTGGGAGCCGTATTTGCCGTCGACAGATATCATGAAACGGGGGAGCCATTTCGATTACGCCGCCTTCGCGGCCGGCACCCGCAGTACGGTATTCCCGAATGCGCCCGCCGGCTTGCAGTATTGCGGCGATCCCGGCGTGCCCTGCGCATACGCGAACAACAAGCTGGCGCAGTTCTCGCCTCGCATCGGACTGATCTGGGATCCGACCAAGAACGGCTCCATGACAGTGCGGGCGAGTTACGGCCTGTTCTATGACAGTCCGGAGATGTACTTCTTCGATCGCTACGCCGACAATTCACCGTATGGCAGCGGTGTCAGCTTCACTCCGAAAGCGAGCGCGGGCGGTACCCTTTCGAATCCCTACGCCGGCCAGGCGGGTGTGCCGCAGTTCCCGCTGCCATTCCCCAAACCAGGAGATCCGGCAGCCTTCTTCCCGCTGAACGGCGTGTATATCAATAACAGCTTCGACGTTCATCCGATGTACGTGCAGAACTGGAACTTTAGTGTCGAGAAGCAGTTGGGCAGCGATTGGCTGCTCTCCTTGAGTTACCTGGGCAGCAAAACGACCCATGTTTGGGTGGCGTATGAAGCCAATCCGGGCATGAATGTCCCGACGGTAGCTACGCCCTCAGCGGCGGCCGGCGGGAGCGGTTGCACGGCCGGAGCAGCCGCCGCCACCGGCAATACCAACTGCCGTCGCGCGCTGGTGGTAGCCAACCCGCTGCAGGGCCAGTACTTCTCTAACCTGACATCGCTATGGGATGGAGCCAACGCTAACTACAACGCGATGCTGGCTAGCGTGAAGCATCGCTTCAGCCGCAACTACACCTTCCTGTCCAACTACACCTGGTCGCACTGCATCAGTGATCAGGACTTTACCGGAGAGCTGACCAACAGCCGTCCGGATCTGTTCGTCTCCCCGGTTACGAATCCCAACCTGGCGGTTCTGAAGGGCGATCGCGGGAACTGCGGCTTCGACATTCGCCATTCCTTTAACGTCTCGGTGGTGGCGAATTCGCCGAAGTACCAAGGTTGGAAGGGAGTAGTACTCAACAACTGGCAGATTGCGCCGTTACTGACCTATCGTACTGGGATCCCCATCACCGTACTGACCGGCGTGGATACTGCCCTGACCGGCACCACCACTTCGTTCAAGGACCGTCCCAACCTGGTGGGCGATCCGCTTTCGGGGACTTGCGCTAATGGTTTCACCGTGGGGAGCCGCAATTGCTGGTTCAAC
The DNA here is from genome assembly GCA_020073185.1 of Terriglobia bacterium. NCBI lineage: Bacteria > Pseudomonadati > Acidobacteriota > Terriglobia > Terriglobia bacterium. The sequence goes on along the minus strand of JAIQFT010000026.1, from coordinate 37,685 downwards.
ACAGCGGCTTACGTAGCGCCCGCCACCGGCACGTTTGGAAATGTGGGTCGCAACTCTCTCTCGGGTCCGGGCGGCTTCACGCTCGACACCTCTATCTCCCGCAGGTTTATATTTGCCGAGACCAAGGAGCTGTCTCTGAGGCTCGACACCTTCAATCTACTGAACCACCCCGTTCTGGGTAACCCGAACGCCAGCGCCAACAGTGCCAACTTTGGCAAGATACTCAGTCAGGTTGGCAATGGACGTACATTGCAGGCCGCAGTTAAGTTCAGCTTCTAACCGTTTAACCGGGCGGCAGACCTCAGTGCCTGCCGCCCGGCTTCCACGCTCAAAAACCAAGAACACCATGCCAACAGCCACGTAGGTCCGGAGTCATGAACAGCCAGACGCAAGTTCCCGTCGACAAGATGGTGTTCCGGGGCACTAACTGCCATACCGGCCGAGTGATCTCGGTCACACCCGAAAACAGCACAAATAAGCACCTGGCATACGGGCGCATTATCTTGAATCCTTCGATGCCCGCCGTTTCCTTCAGCAATGGGAATCGCGAGACTGGCCTGATTGTGCTCTCGGGGGAAGCCACGCTGAAGGTAGCGAGCCAATCGTTCCAACTCGGCCAATACGACTCCGTCTACGTCCCGAAAGAGTCTTTCCTCGAAGTCACCAGCGGCAGCAGTGTCGATATTGCTGAGTTCTCCGCCGATGTCGAACACCGGTACCCGCTACAGGTGGTGCGCTACAGCGAGATATTGAAGGATCCGGGATTGGTGTTCCCGGCCGGGTCTGGAACCAACGCGTCACGCCATCTTCACATGGCGATCGCGAAGAACGTGGAAGCGGGAAGGCTGGTGGCGGGATTCACCTGGTCCGATCCCGGCAATTGGACCAGTTGGCCGCCGCACGAGCATGCGGCCATGCTGGAAGAGATGTATGTGTACTTCAATATGCCGGCGCCGGCCTTCGGAATCCAGATGGTCTACAACAAGACCGATTACCCCGAGTTGGTCACCGTGGTGCGCGATGGCGATGCCGTGCTGATGCCCAGCGGTTATCACCCGAACGTCTCGGTGCCGGGCCATCGCATTTGTTTCCTCTGGGCCATGGCCGCACATCGCGAGGTTCTGGACCGCCAGTTTGGCGTGGTGAATGTCCAGCCCGGATTCGACGGCGGAGGCTCAGGCCTGGAAGCCGGTCGCAAGGGGTAGAGGATGGTTGCGAAGAGCCAGTTCGGCCCGACGCAATGCTGTGAGGCGCAAAAGTGATCCTGGATGCATTCCGACTCGAAGGCAAGAATGCGCTAGTGACCGGCTCGCAGAGTGGGCTGGGCGCCGGGATTGCCCGTGCCCTGGCCGAAGCCGGAGCCAACGTCGGGTGCCATGGGCTTACTCCGGAGCCGTGCGGGATCCGCGAGGACGTTCGCCGGCTCGGGCGCAAGGCGTTTTTCATGTTTGGTGATGTGGCCGAGGACAAAATCTGCTCCGCCCTGATTCAGCGCACCGTGGACGAGTTCGGGTCGATCGACATTCTGGTTAACAACGCCGGTACCATACGCCGCGCGCCGGCCGCCGAGTTTCCGCAGTCGTACTGGGATGAGGTCATCGCCGTCAACCTGACCTCGGTGTTCCGTCTCTCGCAACTGGCGGGGCGGCACATGCTGAAGCAGGGTAGCGGGAAGATCATCAACATCGCTTCCCTGCTGGCGTTTCAGGGGGGTGTGTTGGTGCCCTCCTATGCGGCAGCGAAGTCGGGGGTGGCGGCGCTGACCAAGGCGTTCGCGAATGAGTGGGCCAGCAAGGGGATCAATGTCAACGCAATCGCGCCCGGATACATGGCAACCGACAACACCGCGGCTCTGCGAAAGGACCCGGAACGTTCCCGGCAAATTCTGGAACGCATTCCCGCTGGGCGATGGGGCGAACCCTCGGACCTGGCAGGGGCGGCCGTTTTTCTCAGCTCCGCGGCCAGCAACTATGTCCACGGCCATATCCTCCTCGTGGATGGAGGCTGGATGGCCCGATGAGCTTGCGCCCACGCTATCAATCGCAGCAATCGCAGCAGAAGGGGCGGGTCGATGACTAAGCAGGAAGTGCGCCATCAGATCACACAAGTCGGCATCGTACCGGTAATCCGCGCAGCTTCCGCAAAGCAAGCGATGATGGCCATCGAGGCGGTCTGCCTCGGGGGAATCCCGATCGCCGAAATCACCATGACGGTTCCGGGGGCAGTATTTCTGATTCGCGAGGTGGCCAGGTCCATGGGGTCGGACGTGCTGGTGGGAGCCGGGACGGTTCTGGATGCTGCGGCCGCCCGCGAGTGCGCCGATGCCGGTGCGCAGTTTCTGGTCAGCCCTGGACTCGATTACGAGACAGTTGATTTCGCAAAGACACGCGACATGGTGATGATGGCCGGCGCCCTTACTCCCACCGAGGTGATGAATGCCTGGAAAGCGGGCGCGGACTTCGTGAAGATCTTCCCGTGTGGCGAACTGGGCGGCGCTAACTACATCAAGGCCTTGCGCGGCCCACTCCCGCAGATCCCGATGGTTCCAACTGGCGGCGTGAACCTGGAGACCGCGGCAGCTTTCATTCTCGCCGGCGCTGTTGCTTTGGGCGTCGGCGGTGAGCTGATCTCCCCGGCCGCACTCAACGCCGGCAATACCCACGTGATTTGCGAATCCGCCCGCCGATTCATCGAGGTGGTTCACAACGCCCGCATCTTGATGGACCAGAAAAGGGACGAGGCGGGCGTTGCTCGGCGGTAAGCCTGCCTGCCCAAGGTACGACTGCCGGGTCATCTCTCTGTTGCCGCAGCACAGCCTTGACACGAGCCACCAATTCGCGAGGACTGAATGGTTTCGTGATGTAGTCATCGCCGCCGCATTCGAGTCCGAGGATGCGATCGTCTTCCGAACCCCTGGCGGTGACGAAAATGATGGGCGTCTTGCTGAATTCCGGCATGCTGCGCAGACGCTGGCAGAATTCTAGCCCGTCCTCGCCCGGCATCATGATGTCGAGCAGAAACAGGGACGGCGGTTGCACCTTGGCCTTGGCCAGGGCGGACATCACGTTGGAGAAGGGCTCGGCGATATATCCCGCCCTTTGCAGGTTGGCGCGAATCAGACGATTCACGTCCGGGTCATCTTCAACGACGAAGACGGTCTGCCGTGGTTTCACGGGAACCATCTAGCGTGGCCCCCGGGCACGAGGTGGGGCGTCATGTTGCTCTGCCCAGCAGGCGCGGAGCAGTTTGGGGGTGAGACACCACTGGAGCGTCGCGCCGGTGCGCCTCTTGACGACCTTAGCGACTGCGCCTTTCTTGAGATGAATGCCCGCGCGCCCGCTGCTGTTGCTGATCAATTTTCCAATGAATTCCGCGAGCTTGGAATTGTGCCCAACGAGCAAAGCGGAATCGGCGCTCCGCATCTCGGATAGCAATTGCAGGAACCGCTCGTAGGTGCCATCCGGGCGCAGGGCCGGGGCGAGCTCGATGTGGCCCCGATAACCGGTTCGTTGGGCAATGATGGCGGCCGCTTCGGAGGCGCGCCTAAATGGGCTGGCGACAATTTCGTCGAATCTGATGTCGAGCGCCGCCAGCAGCTCGCCGATCAGCTGGCATTGCAGCCGTCCCTCCTTATCAAGTTCACGCTTCGCATCTTCCTGCGGGTGTGGTTTTGGCGCGCCGGCGCTTCCGTGTCTCACGAAGTACAGATTCATGCCACCATGCTCGAATAGCCAAGGCCATGCGGCGAGCTCATGGTCGAAATGCTAGGTTGAGTCTGTTAACGGAGGATTACTGCAGTGTGAAAACTCCGTGACAGTAACCGGGGAAGGCGGCCACACTGCGCCGCTGAACGACATCAGCGCGGTCGTAACGGTCCTGGCTCTGGTATGCCCTGTAAACGTCAATTAACACGGCTGTCATCGAACCTTAACCTCAGTCGGTTCTAATGAAAGCATGGACACCGTTATCGCCGATACGATTCTCGTGTCCGACCTGCACTTGGGATCCGAGACCAGCCGTGCCCGCGAGGCCACGCAGTTCTTGCGCTCCGCCATGTTCAATCGATTGATTCTCCTGGGAGACATCTTCTGCGATCTGAATTTCCGGCGGCTCAAGAAAGAGCACTGGCAGTTTCTTTCCTTGATCCGGAAGCTGTCGAATCCGAAACGTGGAGTCGAAGTCGTATGGGTCGAAGGGAATCACGATCGCGGCCTGGCACAGTTGATGTCGCACCTGGTTGGCGTGCGGGTCTACGACGAGTACGGATGGCAATACCGTGGCGTGAAATATCGCGGCATTCACGGCCACCAGTTCGATCGTTTTCTCGTGGACAGCGCGTTGTTGAGCGCACTAGGCGAGTTCATTTACCTCCACATCCAGAAGGTTGATTTCAAGGACAGCAAAATCGCGCGCTGGCTGGATCGCCTCAACTCGCGGTGGCTGCGCCTGACGCCGAAGGTGGCGGCGGGCGCCTTGGCGTTCGCCGAGGCGCGTGGTGACGACGTCGTGTTTTGCGGACATACGCATCAGGCATACCAGGCAGGCGAAGGCGGGGTGCGTTACTTCAACACAGGCTCCTGGACGCACGAGCACCTGACCTATGCCGCGGTGGATGAAAATGGCGCCCGACTGGGCGAGTTCGTACCGCCTCCACGCGACCCCGAAATCGCGGACGAAATCGCCGACCCGATGCGCGTGGATGCTTCGAGCGAACCACTCCCTGCGGCCCGCGGATGAGAACTTTCGCGCTTCTCTGCAACCTCTCGTGTGGGACCGGCCGGCGGGCGCAGGCACGCCTGCAGCGGCTGAGACAAGCTTTTAGCGCCCGCGGGGTGGAGTTGCGAACGTACAGTACTTCCACGCCGCGCTGTGCGTCCGCCGTTGTACGCGGAGCGATCGCCGGGGGCTGCGAAGCCATCCTTGCGGCGGGCGGCGACGGCACGTTCAACGACCTGTTGCAGGCCACGATGCTCCACGCCGACAGCTTGCCCGTGGGCATTGTTCCGTTCGGGTCCGGGAACGTGCTTTCGCACGACATCGGACTCAGCGGCGACGTCGCGCGCATCGCACAGGAGCTGGTGGGAGCGACTCCGACGAAGGTTCCGGTTGGATTGCTGTCCAGCGGGCTCGCGAACGGAGCCACGGTGAACCGATTCTTTACGGTGGCCGCGGGTATCGGGGCGGACGCCCGCGTGATCTGCGGTGTCAGCCTGGCGTGGAAAAAGCACCTTGGCATCAACGCTTACTACGCGGAAGCCACCCGCCAGCTTCTGTTCTCTGCTGACCCGTTGCCCTTGTTCCGCGTCCAGTACAACGACATTCAAACCGGCGAGCGCCGCGAACAGACCGTGTCGCAGGTCATCGTTGAGAGGGTCGGCTATTTCAGCAGCCCGCTGATGAAAAAGAACGGAACCGCTCCGCTGAGGAGCAAGGTATTCCGGCTGGTACTGTTCAAGACGCAACGCCGCGCAACCTATTTGAGGTATGGACTCCAGTTATTGGCGGGCCAGTTCGGCAGCGCACCGAGCCCGATCGGCAACGTCGAAGTGGCACAAGCGACGACCGTGTACTGCGATCCGTTGCCCGGGTCGGCCGCGACCGACGTACTCACGGAAGTAGATGGTGAACCGGTGGGCAACTTGCCTGCCGAGCTGACGTTAGCCCCGCAGGGCATCCGCCTGCTAATGCCCAGTACATGAATCGAGCTGCGCAAGAGCAATTTAACCGGAAATTCACACCGCCGTCATCGTCAAGCAATGACCGCCCGTTACATTCGCGACATGAGCAAGTCCAGGACCAGCGACGTTCCGAACCTGGAGGTCGCTGGTCAACCTTTCGTGGAGAAAGCAATGGGAACTCGGCGCAGCATATTGGTTGTCGATCACGATGAAGATGTCCTGCTGCGGCTGGAGCACTTGCTGGAAACGGCGGGATTCGACACTACGGTGACATGGCGGCTCGACGAGGTTCGCCATTTGATTGACCAACGACGGTTCGACCTCGTCGTTATCGGGCATCATCCGCCCCATCTTGACGCCTCTCGCGTGCTGCGACTGACCGGCGGCGACCGGAGGACGCCATGTATCGTCTTGTACCCGCCGGAGCGTTTTCATTTCGACGCCGAGTATTTCTACTCGCTCGGTGCTCACGCCGTGCTGTCGAAGTGGAGTCCGGAAGTCTCTGAACGCGTCCGCCAACTCTTTCCGCCTGCCCAGGCCTCGGCTTAGCGCGGCGTTTCGCGGAAACTGCGACGATGGGCAGGAGGGTACGCCAAGGATGCAACGCATCACCTTCGTTTACTTCGACGCTGGCGGCGGTCACCGAAGTGCCATGGACTCGCTGCTCACGGTCATTGAACGTCAGAAACGTCCCTGGGATATTTCCACCCTCAATCTGCAGGAGGTTCTCGATCGGCATGACTTCGTCCGCCGGCTGACCGGCCTGCGCGTACAGGACGTTTACAACCGCATGCTGGCCTCGGGCTGGACGCTGGGTACACCGCAGCTCTTGTGGGCGCTGCACGGCGCGATTCGAGTGCTGCACAACCGTATGGTCTCGACCCTGGCCGAGTACTGGCGGAACCGTCCCGCCGAGGTAGTGGTCTCGGTTATCTCCAACTTCAACCGCGAGCTCGCGGCCAGCGTCAAGCTGGGCTTGCCGGGCGCGAAGTTCGTTGCCGTGATGACCGACATTGCCGACTATCCCGCACGTCACATCTGGATTGTGCGGGAATTGGAATACCTCGTCTGCGGAAGCGAGCGTGCCGCGGAGCAGGCCCGCCAATTGGGCCATGGCAACGGCCGCGTATTCCGAACTTCCGGCATGATCCTGAACCCGAGGTTTTACGAGAGCCGTAACGTGGAGCGCGGCCCGGCGCGGCAGCGCCTGGGGCTTGACCCGGATTGCCCGACTGCGTTGGTCCTTTTCGGCGGGCAAGGTTCCAACGACATGCTGGAGATCGCCCGCCGCCTCGAGCATTACCCGGGCGCCCTGCAATTCATCTTCATCTGCGGACGCAACAAGGATCTGGCAACAAAACTGCGGGGCATGCGCACTGGCAAGAGACGGCATATCGAAGGTTTCACGTTCGAGATCCCGTACTTCATGCGTCTGGCGGATTTTTTCATCGGGAAGCCGGGGCCGGGCTGCGTGAGCGAGGCGTTGTCATGCGGGCTGCCGGTCATTGTCGAGTGCAACGCATGGACGCTTCCGCAGGAGCGTTACAACGCCGAGTGGATCCAGAACAATGGCTATGGAATCATGCTGCGCAGTTTCGACGACATCAACCGGGCGGTCACTGAAATGTTGGAGCCTGGCGCAATGTATCCTGGCAACGTAGCCCAGTACTTCAACTGCGCCGTTTTCGAAGTTATCGATATTCTGCAGCAAATCATCGACGAACCGCACTTGCCCGCTTCGGGCACAAGTGACGCAACGGTGAGTCCCTCCTCCAATTGATTGCAGCCACTTCTTGGTTCTTGGGCAACCGGCGCACAGCCGAACATCGCGGAGATGCAGACGACCTACGCAAACCTGCAGCAGGGCGTGAATGCTCTCAGAGACAATTAGCCCGACCGGTTTGCGACGTATTGATCGGCTTCTGCAAGGCTGGAAAATATGGGGAAGAATTGCTCCACGTTGGCTACCCGCAGGGATGTACGCACGCGGTCGGTAACCCCTACCAAACACAAGCTTTTGCCCGCATTCTGGTGAGACACGTAACCATTAACCAGGCAGCCGATTCCGGCGGAGTCGATGTACGGCACGCCGGAAGCGTCGACGATCAGGCACGTAGTGCTGTCGGAACGGACAAGACTTTGGAACTCAAAGAAATTGGAAAGGGTCAGTGGTCCATCAAGCTTGAGCACCCGACAAACGGCAACTGAACTGGGTAGAGTTTCCACGCGCAGCGGGGCGTCGGGCATTGCTGAATTGTAGTGACCGCACTTGCACTGCATTGTTAAAAACAGGTTAAAACAGCGGAGAGTCTGGACTGAAGAGCCGCGGATGACGACGATTCCGGTCGCGAAAGGGCGAGCACGATGACGCCGGAACGCGTATCCTTGGGCGGAAATGGCGTTTTGTAGCCACTGCGGAAAGCTGGCGGAAGGCGGACGTTTTTGTACCGGCTGCGGGGCATCGATTGCGCCGGACGCGGTCGCGGCCATGACCGCCGAACTCCATCGCCACCACAAACAGATGCGCATCCTTGTGGTCGCGCTTGGCCTGGTCGCATTAACCGGGGGGCTAATCGTCATCCGGGTGATGTTCGTCCAACGGGCAGCCCGCATCGGCGGCGAGACCTCCGCTGCCGCGCTCCAGCAACCGCTTCCTGGTACCGCCGCGCCATCTCCGCCCGGTCAGGCAAGCACTCCCGACACATTCACATCGCAGCCGCCGCAGCAACCCGTAATCGTCCCGGACGCCAACCACCCCGCGAGCCACTCGTCGGCGGGCAGCATCGACCCGCAGGCGGTGCAGAACGCGTTGAGCACCCTGGTGCAGCAGGGCAAGCAGAGCGACCCATCCCTGCAACAACGGCCGGCGCCAGCGGTGGGTTCGTCCGACTCCGACCGTTATCCCGGCTCGCAGCCGGTCGAGGTGAAGGACGCAAACCTCCCCGACATCGGCATCCCCGTTGCCAGCGAGGTCTATACCACATCCGACTCCGTCTCGACTGTCGTCAGCTACTACAGGCGCCGCTACCCCGACGCCGAAGTGACGGAAGTCAACGGACAGAAGATCATTGCCGTTAACCGGCCGGGGGCCACCAAGGTCATCGCTGTGGGCACGACCGGTTCGGAGACGCGCATCGCAATCGTTCAGCCGGCTAATTGAAGATCGCATGTGGATTGCTTCCGGTTGGCCGTGACTCGGTCGCTGCGTGCACCGCGGAACAAAGTAGGTGGACTGTCTGTCGTCGGGGATTTATTCCAAGGCTATCGCCAGCTTTGCCCGGGCGTGCCCTGTCGCCAGATACCGGATCGCCTCCGGGACTTCACCCAAGCTGTAGCACCTCTCGATGACGGGTGTTACCTTTCCGGCCTGCATAAGATCGCGCATGACAGTCAGGTCCTCTTTGGTTATTTTCGCCATCAAGACCACGAATCTCTGGCTTGCGACCCGCGAGAATATCGGCGCTGTTATGGAGGCACGAATCAGAAAACCAATGATGGATCCGCCTGGTCCTATTCCGGCTCCAACGTATACCCCTTTGGGATTCAACATGCGTCTGAATTCTGAAAGTGAATGGTTGGCAACGAGGTCGAGAATTAGATCGTACTTTTGCCCGCCTTTGCTGAAATCCTCTTGCGTGTAATCAATGACGCGATCCGCACCGAGCGATCGCACCATCTCCACATTCCTCGTACTGCATACGCCGGTAACATTGGCGCCGAGCGACTTGGCAATCTGCACAGCGAAAGTACCCACGCCTCCGGAAGCGCCGTTAATCAACACCTTCTGCCCCGGCTGAACCTTCCCCTTATCACGAAGGCCCTGCAATGCGGTGAGTGCCGCGATGCCTACAGAAGCCGCTTGCTCAAACCTCACCTCGTCCGGCTTCATGACCAGTCTCGATTCAGAAGCACAGGCATACTCGGAAAACGACCCAAGGCACACTCCCAACACCTCGTCGGCCGGCTTAAACCGGGTAACATCCCTGCCTACCGCTTCAACCCGACCGGCCACATCACGGCCCAGTCGTGTATCTTTCGGCTTGAGCAGCCCGAGCCCGAACAAGCGAATTAAGAACGGCTTGCCTTCCACGAGGTGCCAGTCGATTGGATTGACGGAAGCCGCGTTGACCTTTATCAGGACTTCGCAGTCCTGGGGAACAGGCTTTGGAATATCCTTGATTTGAACAACGTCCGGTGGCCCGTACCTGAAATAGACGGCCCCTTTCATGACGCTCTCCTCTGGCCGCTTGGGGGGGAAGTATACGCCGCCGGACGACTACAAATGAGCTTCCTCCGGCGCGAGCGACACTTTCCCCTAGGAATTCGCCTCGTTTCTCGCGGGAACCAGACCATCAATGGGGATGATAATCTTCTCGCTGATGCAGGTTGGGCGACAACGTCTTGGGGCAATGGCGCGCGCGCGCTCTAACCGGAAGCATTTCCCATTTCTAACTGGACGTCCAGTCGGCTTTAACGGTGCTGCCCCGCTCCGCAATCGGAAAACACCAAATGAAAAAGCCCCTCGCGGTCGAGAGGCTTTAACTCTGGGCTGCGGCCCCTGCGCCGGAGCCCAGGAAAGTTGGGGGCGCCCGGTACGCGCGGGGGCGCACGTACCGGGCTTGCGGGGGCTACTGCTGGGGCGGGTTCGACTGTTGCGGCGGAGTGCTGGGGGTAGCGCTCGGCTGCGGAGGCGCAGGCGAAACCGGCTGAGCCGTAGCGGGGGCAACGGTAGATGCTGGAGAGTTCATGTCGGTGGCCGCGGGCTCTGAGCTTGGCGACGTTTGCGGCTGGGGCGCCGTCTCGCTCGTTCCACCCTGGTACGAGGCTGGGGAGGCAAATGGCCCGGACGAAACCGGCTGCATTGCGCTGAGCTGCTCGAGGTCGTTCTTCAGCAGGCTGATCTCGACGCGGGCGCCGCGCACGCGCTTTGCGGTCCCGTCGCTGGACGGAATCGCCGCGTTGCCGAGGCCGAGCACATGCACGCGGTACACCGGAATATCGTGGTTGATGACCAGATAACGGCGCACGGCGTCGGCCATGCGCTGCGAGCTTTCGATCGCCGGCGCACCGCGCCCGGCGGAGAAGCCCTGGACCTCCAGGATGTAGCCTCGCTGGTCTTTCAGGTCCTTCGTCATGTCGTCGAGTGCGTCTTTGGCCTTCTTGCTGAGGGCGGTCTGGCCGGGACGGAAGCGGATCTCGGCTTGGGTGACCGGCTTGTACTGGTCAATGTTGGTGACCACCTGCTCGACGGTTTGTATGCGGGTGCTGGTCTGGTTGGCGGTTTGCTGCGCTGCCTGGGCGCGGTTGCCGGCGTCCACGGCGTGCATGTCGGCTTCGTTGGCCCGGTTGCTGGCCAACTGGATGCCCTGCTGCGCGCGGGTGTCCACGTCCTTGATGCTCTTGGCGTTGGCGGCGGTCAGCTCATCGAGCTCGTTGACGCGGTCGCGCACCGGGCTGAGCTGGCGCTGCACGTACTTCTTGCGCGCGAACGGGTTGATCTTGCCCCAGAAGCCCTCGCGACGCTCTGCGGCGAGCGGCTGGCGAGCCTGCAAGTTCTCGTCGGCGGCCTTCTGATCGGGCGTCTGCTGATTGCTGGTCGGCTGCGTGCTGGAGGCCGGCTGGTCCTGCTGTGAAGCCGGGTTCTGCGGGGCCGAAGTGTCGTTCTGGGCCAACGGCGCCGGCGGTGTCGTGTTCTGCTTGCTGGAACTGGGAGAGGTCTGCGCGGCAGCCGGAATGATGAGTGCGGCAGCCAGCGGCAGAGCGATCCAGAAACGGGTCTTCATGGGAAAATTCCTCCGAGAGAACGTGAGCGGCGCATCCCAACATCATGCGCCGAGTAGAAAAACTGTTTGCGCCCCACCGGCTTGATAATCAAATCAGTTGCCAAAGTTCTGGCCGGATTTCGGGCTGTAAGTTACTGAGGAGTAAAGGCGGCTTTTTCCGGCCAAGTTCCCCGGTGCGTAGGAAAGGGTGGAGTAGGGTAATTTTGTCTTGGCGTATCTGGCGCCGACTACCGGCGCAAGGGGCGAGTATCCGCCCAGGAGAATATGATCAGAACGAAAAGAATCGCTCTATTGCTTCTCACCTTGGCGGTGGCTGCTCCAGCGCAGACGAAACTCGCTTCTGATTCCATTCCCCCCGCGAGGCTGCAGACCTACGCCGAGTTGGCGGTTAGCTGGATGCGCGAGTACCTGCAGATAGACACCACCAACCCTCCCGGCAATGAGATGCGCGCGGCCGCCTGGCTCAAGAAGATCCTGGACGAGGAAGGGATCGAGAACCGCGTTTTCGAATACGCACCGGGGCGCGGCGACGTCTGGGCGCGGATTGCGGCGACGAGCGCGGAGAAAAAGCGGCCGATCATCCTGCTGAGCCACGAGGACGTGGTGACCAGCGACGCCGCGCGCTGGAAGTTTCCGCCGTTCAGCGCCGCGGTTTCTGACGGCGTGATGTACGGCCGCGGCGCGCAGGACATGAAGGGCGAAGGACTCGCTCACCTGGTGGCGATGGTCATGCTGAAGCGCGAGAAAGTGCCGCTGGATCGCGACGTGATTTTCCTCGCCACCGCCGACGAGGAAGTGGACGGCACCGGAACCGACTGGATGATTGCGCATGAGCGCGACCTGCTGGGCAACGCGGAATTCCTGATCACCGAGGGCGGTGAGAATCCGCTGGAAAACGGGAAGGCGACATTTGTCGGCGTGGATGTGGCGGAGAAAGCGCCGTTCTGGCTGCATCTTGTAGCCCAGGGAAGGCCGGGGCATGGCTCGCGTCCCATCCCCGATTCCGCACCCGACCGCCTGGTGCGCGCGCTGCAGCGGCTGATCGAATACAAGACCGAACTCAAGGTGCTTCCGGTCAGCGAGCAATTTCTGGCGGCGATGGCGGCGTATGAACCGCCGGCGCGCGCGCGCCAGTACCGCCATCTGCGCCAGGCGGTGCGCGACCAGCAGTTCCAGCAGGAAGTGGAACAGGATGCATCGCTGAATTCCATGCTGCGCAACACGATTTCGCTGACCATGCTCGGCGGTTCGCAGCAGACCAACGTGATTCCCGGCGAGGCGTGGGCCAACCTGGACGTGCGGCTGCTTCCGGGCGAGGAGCCACGGCAGTTTCTCGAATTGGTGCGCCGGATCGTGGCCGACGACAAGGTCAGTATCGAGCCGCTGAAGCCGTTCAAGAAATCCAATGCATCGCCGATCGATACGCCGTTGATGTCGGCGATCCGCGGCGTGTGCGCGCGTTATTTTCCGGGTACGCCGGTGGCGCCGCGCCTGACCGGCGGCTACACCGAGAACGAGCGCTTCCGGCAGTTGGGCGTGGTCAGCTACGGTTTTTCGCCGTACACGGCCACCCCGGACGAAGGCGCCAGCGAGCACGGCGACAACGAGCGCATCCGCATCGAGGAACTCCGGCGCGGGTTCCGCGTGATGTACGACGTCGTCGTTCAACTCGCGGCGGCCGCCCACGAATAAGTGACACTGGGCAACCAACAAATCCAATTGCTACTGCGGAGACGAGCGTAGCCATTCCCGCGCTAACGTGGAGAGCACGCACGAGAGCCTTGAGCCGGTCACCCGTTCCGATTTCGGAACAAAACAGAATTTGCGTTGCAGTTCAATGAAATTGGTGTAGTTCTTCGTCCATCTTCACGTCGAGAAAACCCGGAGGTGTTCTTGAAATGCCTTCAGCTTTGCGCATTATCACGGGGTGGAGGCAGAAGCTTTGGTTCCCAGGTTAACGCCGCGTACAGTAGCCGGTAGCGTCCCCGGGATTCGCCCGTGTCAGCCAGTGCTTAGACGAAAGGAGGAGTCATCCGATGCCTGACCCCACGTCTATCTCTCAAATCGATCTCACTCCCATTGCTGGGAAAGAATACTTCACTCTCGAGCGCGAATGGCGAGAAGAGTTCATTTACTTCCTCATGGTCGACCGCTTTCATGATGACCAACACCGGGCGCCCGTCCTGCAGCCCAACCGCTCAGTGGGAATCCAAACGCCCGACGCATTCTACGGCGGCAAAATCAAAGGCATCACCGATCACTTGGACTATATCGCCGGCCTTGGTTGCACCGCGATATGGCTTTCTCCGGTGTTCGAGAACAATCCCGGTGCATACCACGGATACAACCTTAACAACTATCTCAACATAGATCCGAATTTCGGCACCAAGCAAGACCTCATTGACCTGGTCAACGCTGCGCACGCCTTCCGCAGAAATGGGCAGCCCTGGCCGATGCGCATCATTCTCGATGTCGTCATCAATCACTCGGGCGACAACTGGGCTTACCCGGGCGATGATCCATACTTCTATTTCAATGACCTGCAATTTCCATTTGGCTTCTGGAGGCGCAACGACCGCCCACTTCCTACCGATTTGCGCGACCCAACCTGGTATCACCGGCGCGGCCGAATCAGGAATTACGACGCCTACCCCGAACTGGAACACGGCGACATCGACAGCTTGAAGGACTACGCCAACGACGATGATGCCACCGGGTCCGCTGTGATCAACGCGCTTATCAAGGCCCACTGCTACTGGATTCGCGAGACCGATGTCGACGGTTTCCGCGTCGATGCCGTCAAGCACATGAACGCGGTTGCCTGTTCGCGCTTTTGTTCCAACATCCGCGAGTATGCCTACTCTTTGGGCAAACGTGCATTTTTCCTGTTCGGCGAGGTCGCCACTCCCGATGACGACGTTTACAACCGGTACATCGGGCAGAATACTTCCGTGACCGATGGCGGCGACACGGTCTTTTTCGGACTGGATTCCGTCCTCGATTTTCGACTGGCTGAAGGCGTTTACGGTGACGAAAACAACGCGCCTTTACGAGATGTCCTCAAAGGCTTCAAGGGACCACAGACGCTATTCAATCGCTTGGAGGCACAACGGCAGCGGGCCTTGAACCGGGGAGAAATTGGCCGGTACCTGGTCAGATTCGTCGACAACCACGATTCCTTCTGGCAACCTTCTGGACGCTTCGCTAACGGAGCCCCGGACGAGCAAGTCATCGGCGCGATCGGTTTCTTGCTCTGCGCGCTCGGGACCGCGTGTATCTATTACGGCACCGAGCAGGGCTTTTCCGGCCAGGGCGGCGACAACCAGGTGCGGGAGGCCATGTTCGACAGAGCGATCCCCGGCAGGAATGTGCTCAATACTAGCTGTAGTATCTACCAGGAGATCGCCAAGATCGCTCAAGTCATGCGGAGCCATGAGCCCCTGCGCTTTGGCCGCATGTACTACCGCCAGATCTCGGGTGACGGCCAGCACTTCGGCTTGCCGTTCGGAACCGCTTACACGCTGGCATTCTCACGTCTCCTCTACGGCCAGGAAGTGCTGGTCGCCTACAATGTCTCGGGCCAGCCGCGAAACGATTTCGTCATCGTGGACTCAACGCTGCATGGCGATGGGTCGACAATGCGCTTTTTGTACGGCGGGGTCGGCACAGCCCCCGTTGGCGCCGCAGCGGACCGATCAAGATTCATTCGGTTGAACTTGCCGGCATTTGGATTTGTCATCCTTGTGTAATCGGCGGTCCCGGTTGAGGGTCGTAAAGACATGACGGTTTACACAAGCTAGGACAGCTTCTCGGGTACCAGCATTTGAACTGTGTAGACTCGTATGCGCGCGGCATTCACTGCCCTGGGGAGGCGGTTCCAGCCTGGAACTGCGCAGCCAGTACGAAGTAGTTGCGGGGATCGAGTTTCGACTCTCCGAGACCAACACGCTCTTACGACAGGCAACTCCTGGCGGCGGTCTGCGGGCTGACAGTTGAACTCGGGCCGCGGCCGAGACTCAACGTCCATCCTGCGACGATGACCCGGTTACGCTTGGAGCGCCGGTCCGCATCGGCGGGCCACTTTGGTGCACGGATCAAACGAAACTAAAGCTGAATCTGAGACTGAATCTGGGACTGTTGTCCTTCTTGTCACTCCCTTTCCACATCGTACTCCCGCTATCCTCTGCGGGATGGTGTCGCTCACGGTCTTGGCGAGCGGGAGCCGCGGCAACTGCAGCGTGCTGGCCAGTTCGCGCACGCGCATCCTGGTGGACGCTGGCCTTTCCTGCCGCGAGATCGGGCGCCGCATGGTGCTGGCGGGCGATCATCTGCTGAACTTGTCGGCCGTGATCATCTCGCATGAGCACTCCGACCACGTTGCCGGGCTGTACGTGTTGGCGCGCAGGTTGAATATCCCGATTTTCATGACGGGCGCGACCTACCATGCGTGGCAGCGCTGGGCGCGCGACAAGAACGAAGGCGTTAAGCCTCACTTGACCAAGCTGGAAACGTTCGAATCCGGACGCAGCTTCGCGGTTGGCGACATCACCGTCGCGCCGTTTACCATCCCCCATGATGCGGCCGATCCGGTGGGTTTCGCCTTTCGCGCCGAGGGGGTGAAGATCGGCATCGTCACCGACTTGGGCTACCTGCCGGCCAGCGTGGCGGACAACATTCGCGGCTGCGACGGGTTAGTCATAGAGTCCAATCATGACGTTGAAATGCTGCGCGGCGGCCCCTATCCGTGGGTGGTGAAACAGCGGGTGATGTCGCGCGTGGGACACTTGTCGAACGAGGCTCTCGCGCAATTCTTTGCCGGCGACTATGATGGAGGTGCTGCATTCCTGGTGCTGGCCCATTTATCGGAACTGAACAACCATCCTGACCTGGCGCGCAGAGCGGCCGAGCATGCGCTGGCGCCTCGCCGGGATCTGCTGCGAAACCGCCTGCTGCTGGCCTCGCAGCATCATCCCCTGGAACCCATCAGACTGTAGAACATGAAACCGCAGTGCACTGACAAGTTCGTGGGTGCAATCCTCGCCGGGTGGCGATACGACATTTCCGGCATCACGCCGGAGATGCGCGGCGACTACGAGGAACACTTCCGCGAGTGCGAGCACTGCCGCTACTGGCGCAAGCTGCACCGCACCATCGACGTCGCGCTCATCATCCTGACGGCGATTTCCGCCGGCGTTTTCCTGCTTGCCTTCGGCGTGATCCACCACTTCGAGCCGCGCCACGCGGTGCTGCTGGAGTTGGCCGCGCTGGCCGGTTTCGCGCTTTCGGCGCTGATCTGGGTGATTGTCGCGGTGGCCACGCCCGCACCGCTGGTGATGGCGGACGCGGCGCGCCTCGGCGCCCGCGCCGTGCACGACCGCCTGCCCCCCGAAATCCGTCAGCGTATCCCGGAAGAGCTGCGGCTGAAGATCTCCGGCCAATCCTGACGACCCACCCCAGAACGCGCCCTTCGGCTCCGCTCCGGGGAGCTTCCAACCGCGCGTTCCGGGGACCCCGCACGCATCCATTTCGCTCGCTGCGCGTCTAATCGGCAGTTGCGAGTCAGAACTGCGAATATCGTTATTGCCCTGATGGTCTTGGCCGCGATGTCGGCTGCCCAGCAGTCGTCCCAGCCTTCCGCCCACGAGCATATGCAGCACGAACACGCCGGCATGGTCATGAACATGCCGGCGGCGCCGGTGGCGCAGTCCGCCTCGGGAACAAGCTGGATTCCTGCATCGTCGCCGCTGCACATGTGGATGAGCACACTCGGCGGCTGGCAGTTGATGGCGCATGGCGAACTGTTCGTGGGATACAACCAGCAGGGCGGGCCGCTGGGCGTGGGCAAGGTGGAATCGCAAAACTGGCTGATGCTGATGCAGGAGCGCAAGCTCGGTGCCGCAACCTTGCAGGTGCGGCAGATGCTGTCCGCCGAGCCGTTGACCGCGCCGCATCCCGGCTACCCCGAGCTGTTTCAGACGGGCGAGACCTACAGGGGACGCGCGTTGGTGAATTATCAGCATCCGCACGACGTGTTCAGCGAACTATCGGCGCTGCTTAGCGTGCCGGTGTCGGAGAAGGTCACGTGGCTGCTGTACGGCGGGCCGGCGGGCGAGCCGGCACTGGGGCCGGCCGCGTTTCCACATCGCATCTCGGCGTCGGAAGACCCGGCGGCGCCGCTCGGCCACCACGTGCAGGATTCCACCCACATCAGCTACGGCGTGGTGACCAGCGGCTTTGTCATTGACCGCTTCAAGATCGAGGCTTCGGCGTTCAACGGACGCGAGCCGGATGAGCGCCGCTACAATTTCGATCTCGCGGCGCTGGATTCCTGGTCGGCGCGGCTTAACTTCGCGCCGGGAAGAAACTGGGCGGCGCAGTACAGCCATGGTCATCTAGTGCATCCGGAAGCGCTCGAAGCGGGCAACGTGAACCGGCAGACCGCGTCGCTGGCGTACAACCGTCCGTGGGTGGCAGGGAACTGGGCCACCACGCTAATCTGGGGAAGAAATTCCAAGCCGGCGACGCGGCGCGTGCAGAACAGCTACCTGCTGGAATCAACGCTCAATTTCGCGCGCCGCAATTACGCCTACACGCGCCTGGAGCTGGTGGACAAGGACGAACTGTTTCCCGCCGCGCTGAACGGAGTCTCCTACCGCATTGGTGCGTACACCTTCGGCGGAGTGCGCGATCTGGCACAGGGCAGATACGGGCAAATCGGGCTGGGCGCCGATATCATGTTCTACTCCAAGCCGGTTGCGCTTGACCCGGTGTACGGGCGCGATCCGGTGTCAGTGCGTATTTTTCTGCGCTTCCGTCCGCCGGCGATGAAGCATTGACCAGCTGTCGATGGTCGATGGTCGTTGGTACGACGCGAACCCCTCAATAGATAAGAGCCTATTCGGTTTTCAGGCCGCCGACAAGTTCCGTGATCTTCGTCACGCGGTGTTCCAGGCACCAGCCTTCCAGCGCGTCTACGATTTTTTCCGTAGCGCACGGGTCCCAGAAGCTGGCGGTACCGATCTCGACTGCGGCCGCGCCCGCGAGCATGAATTCCACCACGTCCACGGCAGTGGAGATGCCTCCGATGCCGATCACCGGAATGGCTACCGCATGTACCGCCTCGTACACCATGCGCAAAGCGATCGGCTTGATGGCCGGTCCGCTGAGCCCGCCGACAATGTGGGAGATGCGCGGGCGACGGGTTTCGGCGTCAATGGCCATGGCGACGAAGGTGTTGATCAGCGAAATCGCGTCGGCGCCGGCGTTTTCGGCGGCGCGCGCCATCAGCGGAATGTTGGTCACGTTGGGCGACAGCTTCACGATCAGCGGCCGGCGCGACGCCTTTTTCGCCGCCGCCACCACTTCCTCCAGCAGCGCCGGGTCGGTGCCGATCACCATGCCCCCGCGATTGGTGTTGGGACAGGAGACGTTGAGTTCGTAGGCGGCTATGCCCTCGCCTTCGTTGAGGATGCGGATCACCGCCTCGTAGTCCTCCCGCGTATAGCCGAAGACGTTGGCGATGACCGCGATGTTTTTCTCTTTGTTCAGGGGCGGTAGTTTCTCCTCGACAAAGGCTCGTGCCCCGATATTTTGCAGTCCGATGGAGTTCAGCATGCCGGCGGCGGTCTCGAACAGGCGCGGCGGCGGGTTGCCCGGCATGGGTTCGCGCGACAGGCCCTTGACTACGAACCCGCCCAGCTTCTGCAGGGTGACGATATCTTCGAACTCGACGCCGTAGCCGAAGGTCCCGCTGGCGGCGATCACCGGGTTCTTGAGCTGAACGCCGGCGAAGCTGACGCTTAGGTCCGGCGGGCCGCTGACGCGCCGGGGCGTGCTGCTCATCGCGCGTCCTCGCGCGGGCGCAGCGCTTCGGTGAGCACGCGCCCGATCGCTTTCGACGGCGCATTGATTCCCAGCATCGAAGCCAGGGTCGCGGCCATGTCCACCGGCTCGCAGTGTCCGCGATACACGCCCGCCTGAAAGGGAACGCCGAAAAACGCGAGCGGGACATGTGTGTCGTAGAAATAAGGAGAGCCATGCGAAGTGCCGAGATTCGCCGGCAGGGCAAACGGCGGTTGCAATCCCAGCACCCACCATCCGGCGACCGGAGCGTAGCTGTGCAGCATGCGGCGCCCGGTTTCGTTCGGCGGTACCTGGCCTGCCTGCAACTGCGTTTTGGTGAAGTAGCTGCTGTAGCCGAGCTTGAGCAACTCCTCGCCGACGATTCGCTCGGCATCCGCCTCTTTGAGTTTGCTGGCCATAAATGCGCCTTCACTCAGGTAGAGGTGCTCGAACTCGTAGTCGCTGGAATGAACAAACTCCGATGCGGGGCGATTCAGACGCTTGGAAATGGCGACATTCAGCCTGGCAATCAGGGGAGGAACATCGACTCTCTTGGCGTCGATGCGGTCCTTGTCCCGGATCTCCTCCGCGACGGGCGCGACTCCGTGGTCGGAGCTGAGCACGAGCCACACATTCGCCAATCCAATCCGCTGGCCCAGGAAGGCGAAGAAGTCCGCCAACTGACGGTCCATCTCCAGCCACATGGCTTGCATCTGCGGAGAGTCGGGCCCAACACGGTGGCCGAGAATGTCGTTGGGCGAAAGGCTCACGACAAGCAGATCGGTGGCGGGGCCCTCGCCCAAGTTGGTGTTGGTCACCAGGGCGCGCGCAAAATCGAGTTCGTACTCGTTGCCGAAACCGGTGCCGCCGATCACGTAATAGAACTGCGAATTGGATTCGCGCGTGGTGTGCTGCAGGACACTGCCGCCCGCGTCTTTCCAATCCCGGTTCCAGTATTTTGCGGCGCGCCCGCTGGCGTTGAAATCCTGCGCCCACTTCGGGAGCTCCTTCATGTAGAAGCTCGATGAAATCCATGTGCCGCTGAGCGGCTCGATCCAGAACGCTCCGTCGGCGGAGAAGCCGCCGGTGAGTACCGCGGCGCGGTCTTTCAGCGAGACGGTGTACACGCGCGAGCGATTCTGGGTGGACATCTTCAACTCATCGCCCAGGGTTTCGCTCAGCAAGTTATGCGGCGATGCGCTGGGGGCGGCGCCGGGCATGCCGACCACGCGAACGTTGTCGTCGCTGACGGCTGTGATCCAGCGATCGTCTTTTTCTCTCCACATTTCATTGGCGAGGATGCCGTGGCGGTCGCTGTAAGCCCCGGTGAGCAGGGTGGCGTGTCCGGGCGCGGTCTCCGTGTTGGCGTAATCGTAGTTGCAATCGGCGAAGTACGCGCCGCGCTCGGTGAGCAG
The DNA here is from genome assembly GCA_020073185.1 of Terriglobia bacterium. Lineage (NCBI taxonomy): Bacteria > Pseudomonadati > Acidobacteriota > Terriglobia > Terriglobia bacterium. Next base: position 16,967 of record JAIQFT010000026.1, on the reverse strand, counting down.
CCGCAATCCGGCAGGGCCAAACTGGTCGTGCGCGCGTTCCAGATAGTCGGCGCGAAACTGATCGATGATGACGATGACCACCAGCTTCGGCTGCGCGTTATAGGCGGTGGCCAGCGCCGTGCCGCTGATGACCAGAAAGAGTAGCAGGAGCGCACAGATTCTCAGGCTCTTCATCGCGCCCTAGTTTACAGCCTGTCAGTGTTGCCGCAACAAGACGCAGGCTCTTTAGCGCCCGCAGCGTCCCGAGAATCTTCGCTGAACTTCTATAAAGCAGTACTGCGAATCGCAAGTGAGAAACCAATAGTAGATTGAACTTGGATTTGTCGACTGCTCCTCAAGTCGGATCAGCCGCTCGAGCACTTTCCGTGCAGGTTCGTCGCGGGCTTCGAACGACACCTCTGCCATTCCCCACGGAATTCCGGCGACGTACATCTGGCAACACGCGACACGAAGGCCAGCCTGTTCCGATAATTGTTTCGCCAGCATGTTTCCGACATCCGCAATTCTGCGAGCGCCAACCGGAATTGTGATGTGGCGATCCAGCAGTGCGACTCTCTCTACGATTTCTCCTGCTTCATTACGCGTCCGGGTTGGCACAAGTGCCGCAAATTCTCCGTTGCGGTCCAGGCGATACCCGTAAGGGGAGAGTACATTGGCGGCGTCGGCGACCTGCTGCAAGACGGCAGGAACGTCATGCAGAGTCTCATGTTCGGGCGCGAGGAATCGAATCTCCAGGCGCCAACGTTTCAGGTCGTAGACGCGGGTCTCAGGGTGGGCGGCTTTCCACGCTGCAGGCGCTTTGTCCGTCCTGTCGGTCAGGTCGGCGGGAGATCGCTGGTCCGGATCTTCGGCGCTGATCAGGATACCGAATCGGTCCGCCAGGGTCTTCGCCACGGCGTGCAACGGGCGCCACGTATCGGCCACGATGGTAATCTGATCGCCGTCGCGTGTAACCTGTGCGCACTCTTGCGCCATGGCGCAGGCTGAGCAGACGACCAATATCGCGATCACGAATCGCCCGGTCACACCATGTATTGTAGCTATACGCGAGCGCGTGTGGCACAACGCAGGCTCACACACTGACCCATTGACCTCCTGATAAACTAGAGCGTGTTCGGCTTTGTTGACGTCCTTTTCGTTCGAGCTGCGGCATCCCTGCGGACTGCGTGGCCTCAGCCCCGCAGGGGCGACAGAACCGAGCCCGGCACGCAAGTGCCGGGAAAGCTGCCTTTGAAATACCCAGAGTCCCGTAGGGACGGTACGAAGTGAAACTTGCTTTCTGCGAGGATCTCAACAGAGCCAGCGTGTTTCCAAAATGGGTTCTTTTGAAGTGGCCCGGCTTCCGCCGGGCCGCTCCGAGCCCCAAAAACACTGGGCTTTGGCCCCTGAGGGAATTGGGTGTTACCCTCAAAATGGATTTTTGAACCAAGCTCTAGTGAGTTTATGCTCGACCTCAATTTCGTGCGGGGGAACCTCCCGCTGATTGAAAGCAAGCTGCGCGACCGGGCCATGAACCCGGAGGAGGTGCTGCGTGACTTTTCCGCGGTGGACGCGCGCCGCCGCGAGCTCATCACCAACATGGAGCGCCTGCGCGCCGCGCAGAACAAGGCCGCGGAGGATATTGCCCGCTTCAAGAAAGAGAAGCAGGACGCCTCGGCGCAGATCGCCGAGATGCGCCGCGTCCGCGAGGAAGTCGCTGCATTGGAGAAACAGTCGGCCGCTGCCGAGGCCGAGATGCAGGACATCCTCAAGACCATCCCCAACCTGCCCCACCAGAGCGTGCCCGTCGGTCACAGCGCGGACGAGAACGTCGAAGTGCGCCGCTGGGGCACACCCCCGCAATTCGATTTCACGCCCAAGCCGCACTGGGAACTCGGCGAGCAGTTAGGTGTTCTTGACTTGGCGCGTGCCGCCAAGTTGACCGGTGCGCGTTTCGTGGTGTACTGGGACCTCGGCGCACGCATGGAGCGCGCGCTCGCCAACTTCATGCTCGATCTGCACACCCGCGAGCACGGCTACACCGAGGTGCTGCCACCGTTCATGGTCAATGCCGACTCGATGTACGGCACCGGCCAATTGCCCAAGTTCGAGGCCGACCTGTTCAAGGTTCCGCACGGCGATAAGAATCTCTACTTGATTCCTACCGCGGAAGTGCCAGTCACCAATCTCTATCGCGACGAAGTGCTCGACGCCGCCCGCCTGCCGGTGAAGCTGACTGCCTGGACGCCGTGCTTTCGCAGCGAAGCCGGCAGCTACGGCAAGGATGTGCGCGGCATCATCCGGCAACATCAGTTCCAAAAAGTTGAGCTGGTAAAGTTCGCGCGGCCGGAAACGTCGTACGACGAGTTGGAAAAACTCACCGCCAATGCGGAGGAAGTGCTGCGGCGCCTGGGGCTCCCTTATCGCGTGATGGCGCTATGCACCGGCGACATCGGATTTTCCGCCGCGAAAACTTACGACATCGAAGTCTGGCTGCCGGGCCAGCAACTGTTCCGCGAGATATCTTCCTGCTCGAACTTCGAGGCGTACCAGGCGCGGCGGGCGAACATCCGGTGGCGCCCGGAAGGCAAGGGCAAAACCGAGTTTGTGCACACGCTCAACGGCAGCGGGCTGGCGATCGGCCGCACCTGGCTGGCGATCCTGGAGAATTACCAGCAGGCCGACGGCAGCGTGCTGATCCCGGAAGCGTTGCGGCCCTACATGGGAACGGACCGCATCACGCCGAAGAAGTTTTAAAGAGTTTCAGTTTCCAATTTCAGTTTCAAGCGTCTAGAGTTAAACAAACCGCGAACTGATAACCGATAACCGCCAACCGCCAACCGCCATGTCGCGCATTCTGAAGACAATCCGCGGCTACATCCTTTGGACCTACGAACGGGGCAGCATGCAGTACGACGTGATGGTCACCCTGATCCTCGTATTCATCTTCGTCGCGCCGTACTGGGTGAACTTCAAGGACAAACCCATCGAGCGCACCCCGCATCAAACCGAAGTAATCGTATTTCCCGACGGGCAGAGCGGCTTCATCTACCAGGTGGATGCCTCGGTCGTGCACGGCGGTGATCCGGCGGCCATCGAGACGGACCTGCTACGCATCATCGAGCCTATCGCCGGCGAGGTAGACATCACCAAGTTCGAGCCGGTGCGCGATGCCCGCGGCCGCCTCGTCGGCTACAAGGTTTGGGTGTCGCGGTGACAGGTTGTGAGTTCTGAGTCCGGCAATATTGGTGGCAGCTCATGAGTGTGATTTAAGACGATGAGGATGAAGCGGCACATTTGTTCCGTATTGCTGTGCATGTTGTATGCGGCCGCGTGTCTCGCACAGGCGGCGAATCCGGCCGCGCTGGCCCAGGCCAAAGCCTCCGCCGGCAATCTCGAAGCGGTTCTGACCTCCATGGATCGCGCCGCCGCCGGCTTCAAGTCCGCCGAGGCCAATTTTGTCTGGGACCAGTTCACGCGGGTGATCCAGGACCACGATTTCCAAAAAGGCGCCATCTACTATCGCCGCTCCGGAAACGAGGTGCAGATGGCCTCCGACATCACCGAGCCGGCGAAGAAGTACGTGCTCTTCAGTGGCGGCAAGGTCCAGGTTTATCAGCCCACGATCGAGCAGGTGACCGAGTACAGCGCAGGCAAGAACAAAGCGGAGTTCGAGAGTTTCCTGGTAATCGGGTTTGGCGGGCGCGGCCACGACCTCCAGAAATCGTTCGACATACGCTACGACGGCACGGAAAACCTGGACGGCGTGGAGACCGCCAAGCTGACCTTGGTGCCGAAGTCAGTCAAGGTCCACAACATGTTTCAGCAGATTATTCTGTGGATCGATCCGGCGCGCGGCGTCTCGGTGCGGCAGCAGTTCATCGAGCCCAGCGGAGACTATCGTCTTGCCGAGTACAGCAACATCAAACTCAACCAGAACATACCCGACGATGTCTTCAAACTGAAGACCACGGGAAAAACCAAGTTTGTGCGTCCACAGGGATGATCGTGAGCCGATTCATTCCGGGACTCGCCGAGACTGTTGCAAAACGAGACATGGTATCCGTGCGGCGCTGAATTCTTTTGTGGAACCGAACTTGTTCTCAGCTTATACTGCCTTCTTACGCGTGGGGTGTTTCCACGTCAACGGGCAACATGGGCAAGTTCCAGCAGCGTCCAAAGCAGCCTAGACCGAGGAATATGGCAAAAGTTTTCACGATTCCCGTTGTCCCCGATCCTACGCGCCGCAACCAGCGTGACCGCAAGTCCGACCCTCGCTACGTCGAGGGCCAGCGACTGCTGGTCGAAGCTATGCGATACTTGGCGCAGAGCAACAAAGACGCCAATCGCGAGGCGATTGACTTGATCTTCCAGCACTTCCAGTCCAATTTCCGCAGCAGCGACTCACCGCTGACCATCTAGGTTGATCGCTCCTCCGGCCCATCGTCCCATCGGCGGTAGTGTGTTCGGTTCGACGGTGATTTTCACTTTCGGACAGATTCTTGGGCGGGCTGGCTGACAGACTCTGTGACCAATCGACCGGCAGACCGATAGACCAGACCGAGAGCTGCAAACACTACCACCACCGGATAGCACTGCAGCACGTATCGCGGTTCCGGGTAGGTGAGCGCGGTTACGATAACCGTGCGGACCACGGCGAAGCCTCCCAACATGCCCGCGTAATCAATCTTGCGACAGCCGAGCGCGCCCACTCCTGCCAGCACGACGAACACAAGATTGATGCCGGCCAGCAGCATGGACCAGGAGAAATCCCGCGCGTCTTCGCGGAATCTCCACCAGTGGGAGTCGAGCGGCAGCATCTCGGTGCGCGGCCGGAACCACAGATCGACGATGCGCAGCAACGGCAACTCCAGGTAGTAGCGCAGTGGCCGGCGCTGAATGCGCTGGCGCGCCAGTTGCTCGAATTGCGCATCGAGCTGTGGCGTCATGGTGACGCTCTGGTTGTAATCCTCGAATAGCTGCGCCGTCCGGTTGCGCTCGGCGTCGTTGTCGAACGCGCGATTCGGGACGGTGGCGAGGTCAATCTCCTCGCCGTCCATGCGGAAGCTGATGTCCTCGACCGAGGCGTAGTCCACCAGCCAGGTGTGCGTCCAGTGGTCAAAGCCGATGGCATAGTACTCCCCGGGTTCACTGGAGTGCGTGGGCGCCAGCGGCTGGAAGCGGTGGAATTCCTGCCAGTTGCGGATGGTCCACGGCGCCAGCGGTCCCAGCGCGAAAACGCTCAGCACGACGCACGCCCACAACGTCCGCGACCTTTCCAGCTTGCACCCGAGCCGGTACAGCAGGTATCCGCCAACGGCGATCAGCATCGCGCCGCCGTCGGGACGCAGATAAATGCCCGCCGCTATGGCCAGCCCGCACGCGGCCCACAAACGCACGCTCGCGCCACCGGCTTCCTCACGTTGTAGCGCTGTGACGGCAAGATCCAAAGCCAGCGCCGCCAGGAAAGTCGCCGGGGTTTCCGTTAGCGGCACGGCGGTGTAGTTGGCGAGAAATGGGCAGAGCGCGGTGAGCGCGAATGCCCATCGTGCCGCCCGCTGCGACGATTCCACGGGCAACGAATTTGCCACCACCCGGCGCGCCAGGTCGGTCGTAACCAGGCAGGTGCCAAGATCAATGAGTACCTGCGCAAATCGGATGGCGTTGTAATGATCGATGCCGAAAGCCGCGAACAGCACCACCAGGAATGCTGGATATCCGGGCATGCGGATCAAGCTGGGCGATAGCCCCGTTCCGCTCATGCCGTAGACGCCGTGCAGCAGCCAGTTCTTGGTCAGGTCGGCGTAGATGATGCCGTCGGGGGTGACCGTTGGAAAGCGCAGCACAAAAAACAGGCGCAGCGCCAGTGCTCCCACCGCCATTCCTGAATACCACCGCCGGTGCGACTGCAATAGCCCGCGGAAGCCGCGGTCGGCACTCGTTTTGGTGGTATTCTGCATTCAGTAGTTAGGGACTCTCTGGGTGACACCGCCACCCGCACCCGGTCGGCCACCGGGTTTCCGGCGCCCCATTTATCATGGGTGTGCGGAGACGTCTGCCGTCATTCTAGGATGAAAGCTGTCAAAGCCGATGGCCATGCCCATTTTCTACGATCCCCAGCGCAAACGGTGGAAGCGTCTCCGCCGGCTGATGGACGTGTTGGGCCTGACCGTCTCGCTGCTGATCGTTTTCTTTCTGGTAAGCGCGCTCAGCGGCGTCAGCCTGACCACCCTGTTACTCCCGGAACAGCACCGCCCGTACAAGGCGCTGAAAGAGAAAGAGCGCAAGCGCCCGAAGGCGCGCCGGGTCACCACCAAGTCGAAGAAGCCGCCCACCGAACTGGTGCTCAATTCCGGCGAAGGCGTACGCGCCGCCTTCTACGTCACCTGGGACGCCGCCTCCTACTCGTCGCTGCGCGAGTACGTCCGCCAGATTGACATCCTCTATCCCGAGTGGTTGCACGTGCTCACCCCAGACGGGCGCATCCAGGCCGTTGATCCGCAACTCAAGCTGTTTGACGTCGTGCAGGGCAACACCATTCACAGTCCGGATGACAAAGAACGGCCGGTGATGAAGCTCCTCAAGGACGAGGACGCCGACAGCGAAGTTCTGCCGCTGGTTAACAACTTCGACCCCACGCGCAACCAGTGGATTTCCGGCATCGACTCCTTCCTCAACACCGCCGAGTCGCGCGCCGCCTTTCGCCGCCAGGTGGGGCTGTTTCTCGCCAGCGACAACTACAGGGGCCTGACCCTCGACTTCGAAGGCTTCCCGCGCTCCGCGCAGCCCGGCTTCCGCCAGCTTGTGGACGAACTGCACTCCGACCTGCAGGCCCGCGGCATGAAGCTGCACATCGCCGTCCCGGTGAACGACGACGACTTTGATTACAGCTTCCTGGCGGCGCATTCCGACGGCCTCATCCTGATGAATTACGACGAGCACTTTCAGGGTGGCGATGCCGGCCCCATCGCCTCCCAGGAATGGTTCACCAGGAATCTCGTCGACGCCCTCAAGCTCATTCCGAAAGACAAGCTCATCTGCGCCATCGGCAGCTACGGTTACGACTGGTCGCTGGTGCAGCAGAAGAAGGGCAAGCCGAAAGTTGATAGTGCGCGCAGCATTGACAATCAGGAAGCCTGGCTCAGCGCCTCCGATTCCGACGCCCAGATCAGCTTCGATCCCGACAGCCTCAACCCGCACTTCGCCTATGAAGACGAAAACGGCAAGCGCCACGACGTCTGGTTTCTCGACGGCGTCACCGCGCTCAACCAGATGCGTGCCGCCGTCAAGCTGGGCATCAACACCTTCGCCCTGTGGCGGCTCGGTTCGGAAGACCGCTCGCTTTGGCCGGTGTTCGATCTTCCCGGCAAAGTCGGTGTGGTGCAGGACCTGCGCCTCGTCCCGCCCGGACAGGACGTGGACATGGAAGGCGCGGGCGAGGTCATCCGCATCGGCAGCCAGCCCGCCTCCGGCGAGCGCACCTTTACCCTCGACCCTTCCACTGGCCTGATCACCGACGAGAAGATGACCGTGCTGCCCAAGCCCTACCAGATCGACCAGTACGGCGCCAATGCCAAGCAGATCGTGCTCACCTTCGACGACGGCCCCGATCCCGATTGGACCCCGAAAATTCTCGATGTGCTCAAGCAGAAGAACGCCAAAGCCGCCTTCTTCCTGATCGGCATCCAGGCGGAGAAGTACCCGCAACTAGCGCAGCGCATTTACGCCGAGGGCCACGAGATCGGCAACCACACCTTCACCCATCCCGACATCAGCAACATCCGCAAGGGTTACATGCGCGTGGAGCTGAACCTGGCGGAACGCTTTTTCGCCAGCCGCATCGGCGTCAAGCCCCTGCTGTTCCGCCCGCCCTATTCGATTGACCAGGAACCCGACACCGCCGATCAGGTGCGCCCGCTCGAAATCGCGCAGCAGATGGGCTACATAACTGTCGGCGACAAGATTGACCCGCACGACTGGCAGGACCCGCCGGCGGCGCAGATCGCCGCCGAAGTCATGGCCCACCTGCCGCCCTGCGATCCCGACGACATGCGCTGCGGCAACATCGTGCTGCTGCACGATGGCGGTGGCAATCGCACTCAAACCGTGAAGGCGCTGCCCCTGATCATTGACGCCCTGCGCCAGCGCGGCTACCAGATCGTCCCCGTCTCGCAATTGCTGGGGAAGCCGTACAACCAAGTCATGGTGCCGCTGGCGCCCAACGAGCGCTGGTCGGCGCGCATCGACAGCTTCGGTTTTTGGATGTTCGGCGTCATCGGCGCCGCCATCGTCGTCATCTTCTTTCTCGGCGACGTGCTCATGTCGGCCCGCCTGTTCTTGGTCGGCGCGCTCGCCATCTTCGACCGCTTCCGCCACGCGATCAGCCAGCGCGACTCGACCCAGATCACCGCCGCGCAGGCCTTCAAGCCCGCTGTCGCAGTCCTGATTCCGGCATTCAACGAAGAAAAAGTGATCGAGCGCACCGTTCGCGCCGCCCTCGACTCTGACTATCCCCAACTGCGCGTCATCGTAGTGGACGACGGCTCCGCCGACCGCACGCTTGAAGTCACGCAGAACGCCTTCGCCGCCGAAATCCGCAATGGCCTTGTCACCGTCCTCACCAAGCCCAACACCGGCAAGGCCGAGGCCCTCAGCTACGGCCTGGAATTTGTGCGCGAGGAGATTTTCGTCGGCATTGACGCCGACACGGTCATCGCCCGAGACGCCATTTCGCGTCTGGTTCCGCATTTTCTCGATTCGCGCGTCGGCGCCGTCGCCGGCAATGCCAAGGTCGGAAACCGCGTTAATCTCTGGACGCGTTGGCAGGCGCTGGAATACGTCACCAGCCAGAACTTCGAACGCCGCGCGCTCAACGTACTGGGCGCGGTCAGCGTGGTGCCGGGAGCGATCGGCGCCTGGCGCGCCTCCGCGGTGCGCGAGGCCGGCGGCTTCCACATCGACACCGTCGCCGAAGACGCCGATCTCACCATGGCCCTGCTGCAGCGCGGCTACCGCGTCACCTACGAAGACCGCGCGCTGGCCTACACCGAGGCCCCGATGAACGCCAGCGACCTGATGCGTCAGCGTTTCCGCTGGTCCTTCGGCATCATGCAATCGGTGTATAAGCACCGTGCTGCCTTCGGCCGCAAGGGCGTGCTCGGCTGGGTGGCGCTCCCCAACATTGTCATCTTCCAGATCCTGCTGCCGCTGGTGTCCCCCTTCATTGACCTGATGTTCGCCTACGGCGCCTTCATGTACCTGCTCGACCGCTATTTCCATCCCGAGACCGCGGACTTCCGCAGTTTCGAGAAGCTCGTCACCTACTTCGCCATGTTCCTCGTCATTGACTTCATCGCCTCCGCTCTTGCCTTCGCCCTCGAGCGCCGCACCGCCGACAACCGCGAAGACATCAGTCTTTTGCTCCACGTCTGGCTGCAGCGCTTCGCCTACCGCCAGTTGTTCTCCATCGTGCTCATCAAGACCCTGAAGCGCGCTATGACCGGTCGCGCCTTCAACTGGGACAAACTGGAGCGCACCGCCGCCATGCCCTATGCGGGCGTGGGGCGGTAGGTGGTAGTCCGTAACTCGTAGTTCGGCCGGCTTCCGCTCCAGACTACCGACTACTGACTACCGATTACGACTTCCGCCCCCGTTTTTTTCACCGCACGGGTATCATAGGCACTGCAATTCCTGATCCCACTGCACGCCAAGGAGGCGACATGGGCCTGATCATCCTGGTTGTCGTAATCGTCGTTATCGCCGGCATTCTCATCGGCCTCTACAACAGCCTGGTGCAACTCAAGATCCGTGCCGACTCGGCCTGGTCCGACATTGACGTGCAGCTCAAGCGCCGTCACGACCTGATCCCCAACCTGGTCGAAACCGTTAAGGGCTACGCCGCGCACGAAAAGGGCACGTTTGAAAACGTCGCCAAGTGGCGTTCGGCGGCCATGTCGGCTACCGCTCCGGCGGAACGGGCTCAGGCCGAAGGTCAGCTCACCATGGCGCTGAAGTCGCTGTTCGCCGTGGCCGAGGCCTACCCACAGCTCCGCGCCAACGAGAATTTCATGGCGCTGCAGAAGTCGCTGTCCGACATCGAAAACGACGTCCAGAACTCGCGCCGCTACTACAACGCCGTGGTGCGCGATTACAACACGCGCATCCAGACGTTCCCGGCCAACATGTTTGCCGGATCGTTCGGTTTCCAGCCGCGCCAGTTCTTCGAATTGGAAACGCCTGCGGACCGTGAAGTCCCCAGCGTCAAGTTCTGAGCGTCACCATGCGGGAAGCGACCTCAAACGCCTATGCTGTAGCCCCCGGCGCCTCGCCGGGTTTGTGCGGTGGGTTAACGCGTCCGAGTCGAAGGACCTGGTGTTTCCTCCTCGCGCTCGCATTCTTCGTCTGCCTCGCGACCCCTGCGCTCGCCCGCAATTGGCGCATCGCCGACTTCCACTCCACCGTCGCCATCGACGACCACGGCGGCGCCACCATCACCGAGCACATCACGCTCGTCTTCGTCGGGCAATACAACGGCATCTGGCGCAGCATCCCGGTCGAGTATCCCGGACCCGGCGGCACCAACTACTCGCTCTTCCTCAAGGTCGAGGCTGTCACCGACGAAAATGAGCGGCCGCTGAAATACGAAGTCAGCCGCGACGGCCCCAACAAGAAGATCAAGATCTACATTCCCGGCGCGCTGAACACCACCAAGACCGTCCTCGTCACTTACAGCTCTCCCAACGCCCTCCGCTATTTTGACGATCACGACGAGTTTTACTGGAACGTCACCGGCAACGACTGGCCCGTCCCGATCGACCACGCCTCCGCCCTGGTCTCGCTTCCCGACTCGGCGGCCGGCGGCCTGCGCGCGCAGGCCTTCACCGGCTTTTACGGCTCCACCAGCCACGAGGCCACCGCCGACGTCAAAGGCTCGCACGTCGAGTTTGAAACCACCAACCCGCTGCCCATGCGCGGCGGCCTGACCGTGGACGTTTACATCCCCAAGGGCATCCTCCATCAGCCCGGTCTCTTGACTCGCCTCGGCTGGTTCCTGCGCAGCAATCCCGCCGTCTTCCTTCCGTTCTGGTCATTGCTGGTGATGTTCACGCTCTGGTACTACAAGGGCCGTGATCCCGACCCCGGGCGCTCCGTCGCCCCCATGTACGAGCCGCCGAAAGACATGACCCCGGCGGAGGCGGGCACGCTGCTCGACGACAGCCTCGATCCCCGCGACATCACCTCCACCATCGTCGATCTCGCCGTCCGCGGCTACCTCAAGATCGAGCAGGTTGAAATCCCCGGCTTCTTCCATCACGGCAAGGACTACGTCTTCCACCTGCTGAAGCCGAACTCGCAGTGGTCGGAGCTGGCGCCGTTCGAACGCGTCATGCTGGAAAACATTTTCTGGGGCGGAACCAAGACCGACCTCTCCAGCCTGCGCAACCGCTTCTACACCGCCATTCCCGTCATCAAGCAGGACATCTTCTCCGCCCTCAAGCGCAAGGGGATGTACTGGCTCGACCCGGAATCGGCGGCGGGATATTCGCTATTGGGCGCCATCGTGTGTGCCGCTCCCTTCGCGCTCGGCCAATTCACCGGCGTGATGTCGCTGTTCGATTCGCCGTTGCTGGCGGTGATCTCGATCGTGATTTCTCTCGTTATCGTCTGGCTCTTTGCCCGCCAGATGACCTGCAAGACCGTGCTCGGGGCGCGTACCCGGGTGGAGGTTCTCGGCTTCCAGGAATTCATGGACCGCGTCGACCGCGACCGCATTGCGCGCATGCCGCCCGACACGTTTGAAAAATATCTGCCCTACGCGATGGCTCTCGGGGTCGAGCACAACTGGGCGCAGGCCTTTGCCGGCATCGTGCAACAGCCGCCGAGCTGGTACGCCGGACCGGGCGGCAGTGGTATGTTCAACCCCGTCCTCTTCTCCAGCAACATGCACACCATGGCGCAAACCGCGCACGAGACTTTTGTCGCCGCGCCCCGCGCCAGCTCTTCCGGTTCCGGTTGGGGCGGTGGTGGCGGCGGTGGCGGAGGCTTCTCCGGCGGCGGCGGCGGCGGCGGTGGTGGCGGCGCCTTCTAGAGCCGCTTCATCTTTTGCGTAGTCGATGTCATCCCGAGCGAGGGAGGGCTCCCGCGCGTTTTTTCCAGCGCGGGAAACCCGAGTCGAGGGATCTCTGTGTTTCCTCTCGGCTACACCAATTCTGAAACTGCTCCTGCGATCAAGGCTGAGCAGGAATTCGGATTCAGCCTGGTTATCGGCTGGAGCGCAGCATGACCCGCAGGCTGTATTCCTTGTCGGCGGGCAGGTGTCCGTCCACTCGAACCACCTTGACCGAGGAGTCCACGTCGGCGGCGCGCACATAGCCAATCGCGCCCGGGACGTTGAACACGAACTTACGCACTTCCAGCGAAGTCTCCATCGTTCTGGGTGAGACAAAGACCTCCCCTGTAAACTCGCCGTGCAGGAAGTGATTGCCGAAGTCTTTCTCGTTCATCTGGTAGATTTCCCGCAGCATGGTTTTCCGCTCCAGCGTTCCCGTGCCCATCATGACCGGTGTGATGCGACGCCCGTTTGACCAGTGACTGCGCTCTCCCATGAAGACCTTGCGCAGCTCCGTCGCGGAGAGATTCTCCACCGGGTTTGATTGGTTGACGATGATCGCCAGGCTATGCTCCGGAGCGGTCTGCGCTTCCGCCGCCAGCGCGCCGCCATCTGCCGCATGATTCGGTAACACCGGCAGCACAGACCCGACGGTCGCGATCAACAGAATACTCATCCGTCGCCACATTTTCTTCTTACCTTCTAGAACGTAAATCCTACCTGTAGCCCCAGCGCGCTGATCGCCTGCTGCCGGCGCAATGCGGTGTAATCATACTGAAGCTTCACCGCCACCGACTCGGCCGCATCGAACCGCAGGCCCACCGAGGGACCGCTGCGCAACCCTACGTCCGGGAACACCGGTTCCTTATCGGGAGAATTCACATACTCGTACCGGAAGTAAGGCCGGTAGGAGCCAAAGCGTCTTGAAATCTGGCTGTAAAAACCAGGCGTCTGATACACCAGCGTCGTTCCCTGCGGCGCATGGCGAATGACCAGCGCCTCGTTCAGCCACTCGAAGTTAGGCCGCGCCAGCACGGCGTGGGCCGCAAGAATTGTCTCGCCGATGTGCGCCGCGGCAACCGGCCCCGGGGCAACGCCGAGGCCCGGCGCGCCAGGCGTCAACACATCGCGATAGACCGAGAAGCCCGCCTGCAATCCGCGGACGCTGTCCGGCCGGGCGAACAATGCCAGGTTGACCGCTTTGTGTCCGTTTTCATCGACCACATTTTGCACTGCTTCGCTGAGCGGAGAGCGCGAGGCCCGCCCGTTGCCGACCTCCGCGACATAGTGCAATCCAAGGGGTCCCGACGGAATCGCCCCCGACGCCGACACACCCACATTGTGGACCGGCAGGATCCCTCCCTGGTCTTCGAAGGCGAATAGAAACGGTCGTCCCGTGGTGGTTTGAAACCAGGTGCTATGGTGATAAGCCGTGTTGTAGTAGCCGATGCTCGTGTGATACCGGCCAACCGCCAACTTCAGGAAGTCTCGGTAGGAATATTCCAGCAGCATGCGTTCCAGATCCACTCCGAACACGTTATCGGTTCCAGCTTCGAACACGATCTCGCTGATGACCTTAAATTTTTCGGAGATATCCGAGGTGACGAACAGGTTCACCTGTCCCAGGCTGAAGGAGGTCGGGGCGCAGGTGTGAATCACGCATTCCGGAACGTCGTTCCTGTGATTGCTGCCGTGCAGCGTGATATCGCTGAACCCTCTTATGCGCAGCCAGGTTTTGTTCAAGTCCATTTTCTCTGGGCCCTGCAAATCCGGCGGCATTTCGCTTGGGGCCTGCGCGGCCGCAATGCTTGGCGCGCTCGCTTCCGCCGTCCCCGCGCCGCCGGCTTGTCCGCGGGCCGCTTCCAACTGCGCGACTTTGGCCTCCAGTTGATCGATTCTCCGCAGCAACATCTGAATGGCCTTGAGACAACAGCGGAGCCGGTTCGGTTGCCGGCGTGCTTGTCCCCGGCACCACGTACAGGTTATGCGTGGTCTTGGTCTGCACCGTGGCCAGCGTTTTGCCGTCCGCCGAGAGGGTCAGGGTCGCGTAGCTGTTGGCGTCGCGTGTGACCGGTTGGAATTGTCCACCGGAGCCAAAGAACCCAATCTGCTCTCGCTGGTAGTAATCGGGCCCTTTCTGCGAATACAAGCTCAGGAACCCGCGCCCGTCTGGCAGCCACTTCAGCTCGTACGTCAGCTTGTCGTCGAAGGTTGCGAACCGCCGCGTTTTGCCGCTCTCAATGTCGAACAGCTCGATTCCGCCCAGCGCCTTGCCCGGCTTCAACACCCGATAGGCGAGCTGCGTGTCGGTGGGTGACCAGGCAATAAAGCTGGGGAAATCCGACACCGGCGCCGTGTGCAGCACGGTTTCGTTGCTGCCGTCCAGATTGGTTGTTATGAGCTGGTACTTGCCCGGCTCGGGCACGTTTTGCCGGGCGAAGGCAATGCGCCGCCCGTCGACCGAGAATGCGATGTCGCTGTCGATGCCGCGCACCACGGTTTGCGGAGTTCCGCCCAGCACCGGCGCGCGATACAGATCGAAGTATGTGTAGGTGGCGTCTCCAGCCCGAATGAAGTAGAGGTAATTCTCGTCAGGAGAAAATGCCAGGCTCTTGTATGACAACGGGGATGGCGCCACCACCTGCGTGTCGCTGTTGGTGGGGATGTTGCGCAACCAGAGGCTCTGCAGTCCCTTGTCATTGAGCACCGTCAGCACATAACGCGCGTCCGGCGAAATCGCGGTCAGCGCGGCCTTGCCGCTGGTCGTAACCTGGCTGACGGTGAAGTCCCGGAAGTGAGGTGTTCCGCGACGATGCAACAAGGTGTAAACGCCAAACCCAGCCGCGGCGAGCACCAAGATCGCCGCCAGCGCCAGTCCCGCTGTTCCCCACTTGTGCTGCCTCGCTACCAGCATCACCGAGCTGCTGGCGTGCTGCTGCGCGCTGGAAGAGGGCGCCGCCGGCACCCCCGTCGCCGTGGCCGATATATGTGCCGTGCGATTGGAATCGGACTCCCGCTTCAAGCGCTTCAGATCGGCGCGTATTTCCGAGGCTACCTGGTAGCGCAGGTCGCGGTCCTTCTCCAGCGCCTTGCGGATAATCTCGTCCATCTTGGGCAGCAGATCGGGGTTCAGCCGTAGCGGCGACGCCGGCGGCCGGTTCAGGATCGCATCGAAGATCGTCGCCGAAGTGTCGCCGCGAAACGGCAGCGCTCCAGTGGCCATCTCGTACAGCACCACTCCAAATGAGAACAGGTCGGTGCGCGCATCCAATTCCTTCCCCTTGGCCTGCTCCGGTGACATGTACGCCACTGTGCCCACTGCCGTGCCCGGGCTCGTCAGGTGTTCGTAGTGGACCGTGGTCGGCGATTCCGTCTTCGAGCTGGCCGTGCCGGGCGCCACCTTGCTTCCCAGCGGCGATAGTTTGGCCAGCCCGAAATCCAAGACCTTGGCGTGTCCCCGCTTGGTCAGGAAAATATTGGCCGGCTTGATATCGCGGTGAATGATCCCTTGGCTGTGCGCCGCATCCAGCGCATCGGCGACCTCGATCGCCACCGCTAGCAGCGTTTCATTGTCCAGGGAACGGCCGGTGATCGCGTGCTTCAGCGTCGTCCCGTCCAAAAACTCCATGGCGATGAAAGTCTGGCCGTCCGCCTCTCCGATGTCGTGAATCGTGCAGATGTTGGGGTGATTCAGTGCCGAGGCGGCTTGCGCCTCGCGTTCGAAGCGCGCCAACGCGTGTGGGTCGCTGCAGACCTCGGGCGGGAGAAACTTGAGCGCGACAAAGCGTTTCAGGCGGGTGTCTTCGGCCTTGTACACCACACCCATCCCCCCACCCCCCAGCTTGTCGACGATGCGGTAGTGCGAGATCGTCTGGCCGAGCATCCGTGGAATCTTAGGAGCGGGCTTGGGCAATGTCAACGCACCCCGGCTGCCTACCCCGGGGACGGGACTCCGCCTTGATTCTTTGGGTTGCGCGCCTGCTGTGGTATAACGCCCCCAGCAACTCGGCTCCACGACTTTATCTGAGCCATGGGAGGAGGCCCCTTGTCCGAAGCTCGCACCGGCCGACGATTTGCGCTGTCGCTGCCGGTCAAGATCAAGAAGGCCGATTCGGGGCGCTCGCACGCAGCCACCACCAATAACATGAGTGCCGCCGGCGTCTACATCACCACCAAGCTGCCGTTTCGCGAGGGATCCAAGCTGAATTTCCAGATCACGCTGCCTGCGCCTGTGATCGGCTCGGCCAACAACGTGGAAGTCAACTGCAGCGGACGCGTGGTGCGCGTGGATACCTCGACCAAGGGAAAGCGTCGCGGCGTGGCCTGCGTGATTGATCGCTATCAATTCAAACCGCAGCGGAAACCGCGGGAGGCCAAGTGATGCTCAAGATGGTCCTCGCAGACAAGCAGGCAATCTTCCGTGCTGGGATCGCCAAGGTGCTCGGGGTGGAGGACGAAATCCGCATTGTGGCGCAGGTGCAGTCCTGGGACCAGGTTTCCATGTCGCTGGAAAAATTCCGTCCCAACATCCTGGCGTTCGCCGCCAATCTCGTGCCCGATATGTCCGCGCTGATGCACGCCGCGGCCCAGAGCAAGACGCGCCTTATCGTTCTCGCTGAGACCGGCGAAAACGGTCAGGCTTACCTCGGCGCCGGCGTGCACGGTGTCGTCTATCGCAACGTTACGGGAGCGGCGTTGCTGGAATGCGTTCACAAGGTTGCCAAGGGCGAAACCTGGGTGCAGCCGCAGATGCTCGCGCCCGAAGAAGTGGAGAACGATATGGTCGGCGCGCGTGTGCGCGACCGCCTTACTCCTAAGGAACTGCGCATCGTCGCCCTCATCGTGCAGGGTTACAAGAATAAGGACATCGCCACCGAAC
>JAIQFT010000025.1 GCA_020073185.1 Terriglobia bacterium | reverse complement strand
CAGATACTCCCGGCAGGCCTGCTCGCTGCTGAACCGCGCTTCCAGTTCCGCCAGCGTCCTGGGATAATCCTCCACGACCTGCAGCATGGCCCAGCACACTACCTGTTGGGGTCACCTGAGTCAAGTGGATACCCCTCTTCTGATATTCGGTGCCTCCGCGACTACCCGCGCTGTTCGCGACGCTGTTCGCCGGGCACCTTGTCCAATGGATCCGCCTTGGTCGCAGGTGATAAGGGAAGCATCCACGCCAGTACTTCGCAGGCGGGATCGAGAAACGCGCAAACTCGTCATTCGTTGCTCAATGCAGCTTGGAGTATTCCGCCTTGGCTTCCTTCAGAATGGGCACGTCCGGGTCGGCGTCTCTCCAGAGTGCGAGGAAGTCTTGGTAGGCGCCCTTGGCTTTGCCTTGGTCTCCCGACAGAACATAGGCCCTGCCCAGTCCCAAGTGCGCCAGTGCGCCGATGGGCTCACTTCGGACGACGCCGGGATGATCGAGAATTTTCTGAAACTCCGCTGCCGCCGCGGTGCCTTGCTTCGCTGCTAGATATGCCTCGCCGCGCAAGTAAACCGGGTAAAGAACGAACGTCAGGGTCTCAAGGTTACCCCCGAGTTCGTAAGGCGCTCCCGCCTGGGCCTCTGTGGCCTTGGGGCCATCGCTGACGCGAAGCAACGCGGCGGCATGGATCGCAGGCAAGTAGTTGAATTGCACAAACGTGTCTTCCGGGAAGCGCTTTGCCAAATCGTTCGCCAGGCGCATGGCCTGGGCGGAATCGCCTGCCATCGCCAGCGCGATTGCCGACAAAGCCTCCACATCTCTTGCGTTCGAGAGCACGAGCGCCGCTTGCGCCTCCTGTTTCGCCAAGCCCAGATTGCCCACCAGCGCCTCGCGTACCGCGGCTTGGGCTTGATATAGCGCCGCCGCCTCTTTTTCATCTCCTCTTCGGGCGGATTCGATGGCGCGCCGGGTCAGCACACGCGCCTTAGCAAGCTGCCCGAAATACAGGGCTGTGTCCGATTCATGGTTGAGCATTTGGTCTTCGTATCCCGCCTTGCCCATCAGTCCAGCCGCCTCCGACTCCATCCCCGCCGCGTCATGCTGAAGAAAATCGACCCAGTAAAGATTGAGGTGAATCTCCGGTGAGTCAATCTTGTGGGCCTGCGCCTCCCGCGCCGCAGCTCTCGCTTCGTCCAGACGGTTGAGTTGCAGATACCCGCTTACGAGATTTGCGTACCTGTTTCCGGTTCCGGCGCTGACTCTCAATACCTTTTCAAACGCAGCGAGTGCTTTATCGAAGTCGCCCAGTTCGCTGTAGATGAGGCCCAGATTGTTGAGTGGAACGTCGCGTGGGTAAGTTTGCGCCGACAATTCATAGACCTTGCGGGCCGCTTCCAGATTTCCGGTAACGAAAAGTTCGTGGTGGGAGGCAATGTAGAGCTTCTCCCGCTCGCTCGCACGTTCTCGCAGTTCATACGCCCGGCGGACGCTCTCCGCAGCATGAACCGTATCGTAAAGGTTGGAATAACAGGTTCCCATCCTGGCATAGGCCATGGCGAAATTCGGGTCTAGGCTGATCGCACGCTGGAACAACGGGATCGCGGCGGGCCAATCGCTCTTCACGATCATGGCCTGGTACCCGAGGCTGTAGGCTTTGAGGGCAGCCAGCGATGGAGTAGTGACGCTTTCCGCTGGGGCGTCATACCTCTGCACCGAGGCTAGCGACTCGCCCAACTTATTGCGGATCTGCGAAGCCACCTTTCCCAGGGCATCGAGAACATGGTTTTTGTCAGCGGCCTGTGCCTCCGCGCTGCCCAACGATTCCCCGTTTGAGCAGTTGATCGCTTTCAGGGTCAGAAGGTACTGCGTGCCAACCTGCGCAATCGTCCCATCCAGAACCGCCGCGCTCGCCGTGCGCTGGCAAACTTCGCGGGCGAGTTCGTGGGTCAGGTGGGAGTCTTTGGGCTGGGACATGAGAGATAGCGTCTGCGCGATGCGCTCGTCGGAAAGCAGATTCAAGAACGGCGACTGCTCCAGTTGCGAGGAAAGCCCTTGCCGCAACGCGCCATCGAAGACGGGATCCCCCGTGGGGTTGGCGAAGTCGGCCAGCACGACCGTGTCTTTGTCGGTGAGCCGGGTGGGACGGCGGATCACCAAGACGGCGGAAACCAGGACCGCAATCAGCAGGAGTCCGGCGGCCGGCAGCCACCAGCGCAGAGACCGAGCCGGCGAGGTGGGTGCAGGCGCAACCGGTAGCAACGGCTCTTCCTGCGCAACGCCGGATGGCTGCATGGATGGGCTGGGTTTGCCGTTGTCCTGGACCTCCTTGACCGGCGCAACAAATCGGTATCCCCGCTTGGGCACAGTCTCGATATATCGCTGCCCTCCGGGGGTCTCGCCCAGCACTTTGCGCAGTGCGGAGATATTGACCGTCAGGTTGGCCTCTTCCACAAAGCTGTCAGGCCACACCTGCTGCATGAGTTCGTCCTTGGTCAACAGCCGGCCATTGTTCTGAATCAGCGCGACCAGGATCTCGAACGACTTCGGAGACAGCGAAACCGGCTTGCCCGCGCACAGCAGGAGATGCTCCCGGGGGTCACAGCGGAATTTTCCAAATTCGTACAAGACCTTTGTTTCCAGGGGAATGACGATCTTTGGAACTTCTTTGGAATTTACCTGGAAATTCTTGACGAGCCCTTAAGGACGATTTCGAACGGCGCCGCCTAGCTTGCTCATGGGCCGGCGGTCTGGCGGCGAATAGGTCAGATTCTAGTGGAAGCAGTTGGATGCCGCAAGAGTTTGCACCAACATCCAGAGGATCAACGGCCCTACTAAGTCCAATAGCAAGGAGAGCGAAGTGAACAACAATCGCAGTGGAAGATTCTGGTATGGCAAGGCGGCTCGGAACATGGTCCGTGGATTGCTCGTATCGATCGCGGCACTAGCCGTCTCTGGCATCGCCTCTGCTCAAAACAGTGCGTACCAGAACACCTACAACCATGGTCCCGCGCTGGTGAAATTCAAGGGCGCGATCGGGGTCGATCCCCTTTCCAGTGTCGCCGCGAATGGGACTGTCAACCTAAACATCGTCAGGGGTGTTAACCCGGGCGCACCTTGGACGATCGCTGGCCTCGACGCGGATGTAAGGTCCGACGGGCATATCAGGGTTGAGGGACGCGGCCTGCTTCTGGCCAACGGCAACGGCATCGGAACTAACGGCTCGCAGAGCGTCCACGCCACCCTCTTCTGTGGGCCTGCTGCCGCCGCTACCGCTCATGACTCAACCCTCGCCGGGGTGGCTCTCGAGCCCGACGGGGACTTCAGAATCGACGATTCCCTGTCGCCGGCTCCGCCGAATCCCTGTAGCACTCCGGTACTGCTTATCCGGAATGTGGGGGGAGTTTGGTTCGCCGCAGGTATCCCGAGGGTCGAAGAGGAACCAAGCCACTCAGACACGGAGTAGGTCGGGCGTGGCCCGCCCGGACGGCTCGAGCAATGCAAAGGGCCCTTTATCCACCGGCGAGGTGGGAACGATCACGAATCCCACCTCGTGCATTTCAGAACAGGAGACTGGCAGTGGGACGAACTGAGTATCAGGGCAAGAATGCGACGTTGCCCTTCGGCGACTCAAGGATCTCGAACACCCCTAAGCCGACGCGATATTCGTCTTTGTCCCTGAAGGACCTCGTCTGTCTCTGCGCCGGCCCTCCTGATGAACAGGCATGGGAGGAGTTCGTTTCCCGCGTCGGAAAACCCATCAGCCTCACCATAATCCGCACAGCCTCCCTGTGGGGCGAACCCTCTCGGTCCCTGGTTGAGGACCTGGTCCAGGTAACCTACCTCAAACTCTGGGAAGACGGCTGCCGCCTCCTGCGGGACTTTGCTATCCAGCATCCCGAAGCTATTTTGGGATATATAAAGAAAACTGCAGCCAATGCCGCTCACGACTATTTCAAGCATGGTCATAGTCAATCATCCGGAGGCGACCAGCCTCATGTTTCCACGAGCGATGTCGATCCCGAGGGAGGGAACGAGGCTCTTGGGAGCCAAGAGAAAATCGCCTTCGGAGTTTTACTGAGTGAGATTGATGAACTCCTGAAGCGTGGCTTGACCGGGCCCGACCAAAAGCGTGATCGAATGATTTTCTGGCTCTACTTCCGGCAAGGAATGAGTTCCAAGGAAATCGCCTCCCTGCCGACCATAGGACTGAGCGCCAAGGGAGTTGGAAGCGTCATTGAACGGCTGAAGCATTGCATCCGAGAGCAGATCCTTGAATTCCGATCGGATTCCGACGATGACGAGGAGTAGCTAAAAGCAAATTCCCTCGGGAATTCGTATTGGTCATATAAGGGAGTGCCGGAATTGCGCCGTCCATTCGACAAACATATTGACAGCCACGAGCTTGACGCTCTGGTGCCCTCGCCGTCGGAGACCGCGCAAGAGCTCCACGGGCCCTCTCCGGACGCCGTTCGCGAGGCCGAGCGTCACCTGCAGACATGCGGGGATTGCAGCAGGAAGGTATCGAAATACCGGCAAGTCGTGAATCAGCTTTCGCAGGTGGCGGTCTCGGAAGCCGCACCGCCGGAGGTCGACTGCCCTGAAGATAACGATGTCGACTGGCATGAAGTGGCCGCCGGACTGTGGCCGGAGTTGAAGGCAGCGCAGTTGATCATGCATGCCGCGCTCTGCGACCACTGCGGACCCCTGCTTCGCGCTGCTACGTCCGTGGACGACGACCCGACTCCTCAGGAAGAAGGGCTGCTGGCGCAACTGAAGGCGCCGTCGCAGCCAGTGGTGAAGACCCAGCGAGAACCAATTCCACCCGACCCTTGGGAGCTGCCCGTCTGGCGGCGCTTTCTGCAGTGGAAGGTACTCGTACCAGCGCTAGCGCTGATGGCGATTGTCGCAGTGTTAAGTACGAAACCCCCGTCATCATCGACGCCACTCTCTGGGCTGAAGTTTGCCGAGTTCGCCGTTCGTACTCACCGGCAGTATGCTCAGGGAAGTCTTGCGCTTGGCATTCGCTCGGATTCGCAGCAGACGCTCAATGAATGGTTTAAAGCGAAGTCACCGTTTTCACTGGCTTTGCCGGCGTCCCCTGCTGCCCCGGGAGAGGAGCGACCTTTTCGTCTGGAGGGCGCGCGGCTAGTGCAAGTCGGCAGCAAGCCCGCTGCCTACATTGCTTACCAGATGCAGACAGGCCTTGTGAGCCTGGTAGTGACGCCCGATGCGGTGGCCGTCGCTTCAGGAGGAGTCGAAGTCGATTATAAGAAGGTGAGCTTCCACTACCGCACGTTCGAGGGCTACAAGGTTGTTACCTGGTCGCTGCACGGGCAAACTTACGCTTTGGTTTCCCAGGAAGGAAATAGCACGCAGCGATCCTGTATGGTGTGCCATTCCGCTATGAGAGACCGCGACCTAAGCGAAACGCCGACTCCTTTGCGTGCCTTTTGATCCCTTCCTACAAATACTACTTCTAGGGATAGAACAATTCCCGAGCGCGCGCGGTGTCGGCAGGGAGACTACGCGCGTTTGACTTTCGGCGAGCTTACGAATTCCTTTTGTTCCACGCGATCGTCAAGGTGCATCGCTTTCACGCCCGCAATGACTCTCCTTTCACGAAAAAGGAAAGTCTCCCGAGATCTCGTTATGTCTGGTGTGGGCAGTTACGACTTCCACGTAACTGTTAGCAGAGCACAAACAACAGGTCCCATGTAAGGCCATTTTGATCCGCATGACAGCAATGCGGTGAACAGCCTTCGAACTAGTTGTGTGCCTTAACAACTTCAACCGTTCGCAACCTTGAAATAACAACGAGAAATGGAGAAAAAGGAAATGAGTTACAACCTAGGTCAGAGGCCCAACAAGACTGAAGGAGCTCGGAGCCTGTTGGTAGCCGCTCTGGTGCTCGCATGTGCATTCGGCACAGTCATCCCCGCAGCGGCGCAGAAAGTCACGCCCCCGCCTACTCCTTCCCAGATTACACCGGAGGCAGGAAACGTTGCCTTTGCGGTCGGCCACGCGCAGGGTACGCAAGGCTATATCTGCCTGCCCACCAGCACCGGCGGCACTTCCTGGACCGTCCTCGCCGCTCGCCCGGAAGCCACCCTTTTCGTGAAGATCTTCGGGAAGGACGTCCAGATCATCACGCACTTCCTCAGCCCCGATAACACCGCCGACCGGGTCCCCCGCGCCACGTGGCAGAGTTCCTTCGATACCAGCAGGGTGTGGGCAGCTAAGGTGAATGGGATCCCCGCCGGCTCCGACCCCGCGAGTTGCCCAAATACGGGTGCAATCGACTGCCTCTTATTGGGGACCAAGGCGACGCAAGATGGGCCGACGGGCGGTAAATTCCTGAGCAAGACCACCTTCGTCCAGCGTTTGAATACCCGAGGGGGATCTGCCCCGGCTGACAATGCCGGCTGCTTGTCCTCTGCCGATGTGGGTCACCAACTGCTCGTGGGTTACACGGCCGATTACTTCTTCTACCGCAAAGCGGAATAAAACGCTGCGGAGTTGGGTTGTGCACGTGGAGAGCATCAAGCGTAGGTGCTCTTCGCGTACACGCCCGGCTGGTCAAGGCTATGAAATGCTGCATTGGCGGGATTGATCGTGGACAGGAGTTCGCTATGGCAACCCGGAGAATACAGCAAGAAATCGACACCAGCAACGACCTCGCGCTGGTTCATGCGGCCAAACGGGGAGACATGACCGCGTTTGAACAACTGGTTGAGCGTTACACCGCCATGATTTTCCGGGTCGCAATGCACATCATGAATTCGCGTGAGGATGCCGAAGATATCGTGCAGGACGCGTTCCTGAAGGCATTCCAGCATTTGCAGCGCTTTGAAGAACGCTCGCGCTTTTCGACCTGGCTGACCAGGATCGCGGTCAACGCCGCCCTGATGAAGCTTCGCAACTTGCGACGGGCAACGACTATTTCCCTAGACCAAGAGGCAGACGATGGCAGCACTGTAGCAGACAAGGTCGCTGACTGGAAACCCAACCCCGAGCAGCTCTTTAGTCGAACCGAGCTCAGAGAAATCCTGCAGCGAGCCCTTGCTTCACTGCCACACTCTTACAGAGTTGTTTTCTTGTTGCGTGACGTCGAAGGTGCGTCCGTCGCGGACACAGCAGAGATGCTGGGGCTGAGCATTCCCAATGTGAAGGCACGCTTGTTCCGCGCGCGGATAAAGCTCCGTGAACACCTCAGCAGGTACTTCGCGCGCCGCAGTAATGCGGCAGCGTCGTCGCTACCTCTGAAGCAGATTGTCAGCGACTTACGGGCCTCGGCAGCGGCGCCTTAGCGGCGGGTGCTCGGTTCGCCAGAGTAATCAATCAGGACATTTCGCTTGCTACAAGCGCGACGAAAAGGGGGGAGCTTTGAAGCGCAGGTTTTTATCTCACGCAACCGTTCTCGGATTCGCCCTGTTGCTCGGCGCCATGAGTGCCGTCGCACAGACCAACTCCTACCAACAAACGAATCTGGTCTCTGACATGGCTGGAGCGGCCGCACACACCGACCCCAGGCTGATTAATCCTTGGGGAATTGCATTTGTCCCCGGTCAACCATTCTGGGTTGCCGATAACAACAGCGGATTCGCCACTACTTACGATGCGAACGGCGTCTCGCAGTTCAATGTTCTGATTCCCGCTCCACGAGGCAGCGCTTCGCCGGCGACGCCTACCGGTGTGGTCGTCGCCCAGACCGGCGGATTCATCCTCGGCGGCGCTCCCAGCCAGTTTCTTGTCGCGACCGAAGATGGAACCATCTCCGGCTGGAACGGAACGGGGAATGCGATCCTCGCCATCGATCACTCGACCGCTGGAGCCGTGTACAAGGGATTGGCGATCCTGAGTCCCGCCTGTTGTGCGACCTTTCTTGTGGTCGCGAATTTTCACAGCGGGTCGATCGAAGCGTACACGCTAAGCTTCGAGCCGCTTGCGCCTCCGGGATCGTTCACCGATCCGGGCCTTCCGGCTGGCTTTGCCCCGTTCAACATTCAGCAGGTAGGAGATCAGGTGTTCGTGACTTATGCCAAGCAGGATGCTGCCAAGCACGATCCGGTAAACGCACCCGGAAACGGCATCGTCGACATCTTCGACCTGGAAGGCAACTTTGTAGAGCGGTATGCTCTGGGTGGCACCCTGAATTCTCCCTGGAGCGTGGTACAGGCCAGCAAGGACTTCGGCCGGTTCAGCAACGACATCCTGATCGGTAATTTCGGAGACGGCACAATCAATGCGTTCGATCCCGCGACCGGAGACTTTCTCGGTCAATTGAAAGATCAGACCGGGGCAACTATCACGAATGCTTCATTGTGGGGGCTGGTGTTCGGCGCCGGTGGAACAGGCGATACGAACACGCTCTACTTCACCGCAGGACTCGCCAACGAGGGTCACGGCTTGTTCGGCGCGATCACGGCCGCGGCGGAGCCCACCCTCGACTACTCGCTGACGGTGACTCCGCAAGATGCGACGGTCGCGGCGGGAGGGTCGGCCAACTTCACGCTCACCATTACGCCGGCGAATGGATTTGCCGGCACGGTCAGCTTGTCGTGCGCGGCTCCGACGGGCGTGACCTGCGCCTTCAATCCGCCGACCGTGACTCCGGGCGCGGGCGCGGCGACCAGCATACTGACAGCCACGACCTCGACTTCAGTGCAACACTACGGCCGGCTCAGAGGGATGGGCACGTTGCTTGCTAGTGCGGGCTTATTTTGCTGCTTTTTTGCCGGCGTGGGTAGATCTCGCCGAGGGCTGCACTCCAGGCTGCTGGCTGGATTCGCGATCACGCTCATTCTGGGATCCCTGATCGCTTCGACCGGCTGCGGCAGCGGTGGCGGCATCAGCGGCAGTAATCGGGCGAATCGTGGAACCGCATCGATTGTTATAACCGCAACTTCGGGCGCGTTGAGTCACACGTCCACGATTAATCTCACGGTTCAGTAACCGCTGCGCCGTTGTAATAGCCAAGGGTATGTAGAGCCATCGAGGATGTCCTCACGGCAGAAGTCGAATCCTAGTTGAAAGGACGAGTTGATCGGACACCCATTGGCCGAGCCCCGGCTGCTGCGCATCGCCGTTTTTCCAGCGAAGTATCGCAACAAGGGATGACAGCCACCTATCAGAAGCGTTTTCGATGAGGAAGCTAGGAGGAACCCGCTTGCGTTTGCGGCGGACGCAGTGCGCTATGGGATTTGAACGGGAGCGTTGCGGAATGGACTTGGGCAGAGTGGACGGGCACCAATCGAGGAGAGCATTGTCAACCAACTGTCGGGACATCGCCCTCACGCTAACAACCCCATCGCTTGAGTCTATGAATGCTGCGCGACCCACTCAGCAGGAGTAAGGTCTGTGAGGCGCTGGATCGGGAGATCGGCAAACCCGGGGAGAACCACGGCCAGATAATCGCGCACGGAGAGTTTCAACCTACGGCAGCTTTCCACGACCGAGAGAATCGCCGCAACCTTAGGTCCCGCCTGTGCACTGCCGATGTGTATCCAGTTCTTCCGGCCCAGAGCCACGGGACGCATTGAATTCTCCGCAAGGTTATTGCTCAGCTCAAGTTCCGGATATCCCAAGAATCGAGTAAGTTTCCTCCACAGTCTGAGCGCGTATTGGCAGGCCTTGCTGAGTGCACTGGAGGGCAATGCAATGGACTGTGCTGCCTTGATCTTGCTACGGATATCATCCAGGAGAGGCTTGGCTCATTATTGGAGGACTCCCGGGCGTGGGAAAGACCACGCTTGCCAGAGAGCTAGCTCGTCGACTCGGTGCAGTGCATGTGCGCATTGACTCGATTGAGCAAACCCTCCGCGATTCCGGAACGGTTACCCTGCCGCTTAATGACGCGGGGTATCGTATCGGGTATGCCGTCGCCGAAGACAATCTTCGCCTCGGTCTTACGGTCATCGCGGATTCTGTTAATCCCCTTCAACTTTCGCGCGACGCTTGGATCGCCGTTGCAAGGCGGGCGCAAGTGCCCGTTGCTGAAGTCGAGATTACCTGTTCTGATCGGCAGCGGCATCGGCAGCGGGTGGAAACGCGCACGACCGACATCAGCGGACTGAGGCTGCCAACATGGGAACAAGTTGTCTCGCGAGAGTACGACCCGTGGCACCGTGAGCACATCGTGATCGACACGACAGGGCGGAGCGTGGCGGAGAGCGTCGAAGAGCTTCAGGCAGCACTATTGAAAACCCGGTTTTAACCCCCGCGCACGGCGATAACAACTGGCGATAACAGCTCTTAGTCTAAGTTACAGATCGGGAGCCCGACCGAGATCGCCCCCCAGCGATAAAATGTGCCGGGGGGACACTACTATGGGGAGCCCTCAGTCCGGCGCGGAAGACCGCCCCACCACGATCCGCGACATGAGATGGTCGCCAGCAGAGAAAAAGCTGGCACGTCAAGCGTTTGAGCAGGCGCTCCACAGGGAGTTGGAGTCCGTCATCTGCGAGACACAAAGGCGTGCCGCGCATATCCAGCAGCCGAGCCAACTGTGGGAGCTGGAGGATTATCTGCGGGACAAGCGCAAGGACATTGATACCCGGTACGACTACCGTTACTCCGTGCTTCCGTTCGTCTTCGCCGACCTGATCGACACGGGTCGCCTCAGCGAGGAAGAACTGCACGGCCTGAGCGAGGAAAAGCTCGCCCACATTCGTGCTCTTGCATCGCTTTGACCTTGCTACCGCTGAGATCATCCGATTGACTCTTTGGGATCGCACAACGGGAGCAACGAGCAGTTCAAGACGTGGGCGGAAATAATCAACGCAGCGGATCGCCAAGACATCCTCCGTCAAGTCCGGGTGGATAAGCTGTCAACCGGGCGGAAGAAGGTCTTGAGCCAACTGCTGGGGAGTTGACGGTTTTCAGGCAGGCCATCGAATTGCCCTTTTCATGGTGCAGAATCGTAAGTTACGCTAACGGCTGTTATCAACAATCATGCAGCCGTAAATGGCCGCACTAGGTCATCGCATGAAGCGATTTATCCGAATAGCCGCAGCAACATTGGGATCCCTCGTACCGTTTCTCCATCAAATTTCCCAAACTCCAGGGCTCACCCGTTGCGGCTTCTGGTAATGAGCCGCAACCATCTGCGAGCCGCTGCAGTCACCTGCACTCACAAGCACAGTTGGCGCCATCGCGTATTGCGGTCATCGTGGCGACGATGAAATTCCGGATCAAATCGAGTTGGGCGACCGTTTCCTTTTGTATACTCGGGGTACTCTGGCCGGGAAGATGGCTCGCGTGTGCGCGGGCGGTTGATCATGGCAGATGACAAAAGCAAGCGCGCCGGCGCCCAGGTGACCAGCTCCGGTTTCGGACAGGACAAGACCTTCAGCGGGCAGTACGCCGCACCCGCGCCCGCGCTGTCGCCGGGCACAGTACTCGGGGGCCGCTACCAGATCCTGGAACTGCTGGGCGAAGGCGGCATGGGCGCGGTGTACAAGGCCAAGGACGTCGAGGTAGACCGCCTGATCGCGCTCAAGCTGATCCGTCCCGAGCTGGCGAGCAATCCCGCCATTCTGCAGCGCTTCAAGCAGGAGTTGGTACTGTCGCGGCAAGTTACCCACCGCAATGTTGTCCGCATCTACGACCTGGGCGAAGCCGAAGGCGTCAAGTTCATCACCATGGAGTACGTCGAAGGTGAGGACTTACGCTCGCTGCTGCGCCAACAGGGCAAATTCCCGGTCGGCGAGGCGATCGCGATCACGGAACAAATGCTAGCCGGCTTGCAGGCGGCGCACGCCGAAGGCGTCATCCACCGCGATCTCAAGCCGGGCAACATCATGCGCGATCCGCAGGGGCGCGTTGTGGTCATGGATTTCGGTCTGGCGCGCACCCTGGAAAGTGGCGGCATGACGCAGACGGGAATGATGGTCGGCACCATGGAATACATGTCGCCGGAACAGGCGCAGGCCAAGCCGGTTGACGTACGATCCGACCTTTACACGGTTGGCCTCATCTTTTACGAGCTGCTCTCCGGCAACGTGCCCTTCAAAGCGAACAGCGCGCTGGCAAGCCTGCTGAAACGGACGCAAGAGCGGGCGGTGCCGGTTGCCGAGGTCGAGCGTAGTGTGCCTCACGCCCTCAGTTCGATCGTGAGCAAGTGCCTGGAGCGCGATCCGTCCCAGCGGTACCAGGCGGCACAGCAAATCCTCGATGACCTGGCGGCGTTCCAGGGACGGACCACGGGCCGTTCGGGTGTCGTCGTTGCCGGCGCAAAACCCAACCGCATGGCGTGGATCGCCGCACCGGTCGCAGTGGCCCTGCTGGTCATTGCCGTAGCTCTGGGATGGTTCCTCACCCGCGGACGCGGCACGGGTACGGCGGCGCCGCATGCGCCCGTGTCGGTGCTGGTGGCGGACTTCGAGAACAAGACCTCGGATGGCGTATTCGACGGAACGCTGGAACCGGCGTTTGGCCTGGCGTTGGAAGGAGCGTCGTTCATCAGTTCCTTCAACCGCGCGCAGGCGCGCAAGATCGCTGCCCAACTGAAGCCGGGCACGACCGCGGTGGATGAACCCGTGGCGCGCCTGATCGCCGTGCGCGAAGGCGTCAGCGTGATCATCACCGGCTCGATCACGGCTGAGGGTGGCGGATACAAGCTGCGCTCGCAGGCCGAGGATGGGGTCACCGGCAAGGTGATTTCCACGCAGGAAGCCCAGGTGCAGAACAAGGACGCGGTTCTGAAGGCGGTGGGTGGGCTGGCGGCGGCGGTCCGCAAGTCGCTCGGCGACACTACGCCGGAATCGGTGCAGAAGGTGCAGGCCGAAACCTTCACTTCCAGCTCGCTGGAAGCGGCGCACGAATACGCCCGGGCGCAGGACCTGCAATGGGCCGGCAACTGGGGAGAAGCAGAACAGCACTATAAGAGGGCGATCGAACTCGATCCCAACATGGGGCGCGCGTATGCGGGGCTGGCGGCCACCGCCA
This sequence comes from Terriglobia bacterium, assembly GCA_020073185.1. Taxonomy (NCBI): domain Bacteria; kingdom Pseudomonadati; phylum Acidobacteriota; class Terriglobia; species Terriglobia bacterium. The sequence goes on along the minus strand of JAIQFT010000025.1, from coordinate 79,474 downwards.
TCAACACCGGGCGGCGCAGCGAAGCGGAAAAATACTATCAGTCGGCCATGGCGCTGGTAGGCCGCATGAGCGACCGCGAAAAGTACCGCACCCGTGGCGGGTATTACCTGACGGTGCGTGAGCCGCAAAAGGCCATCGAGGAATACAGCGCCCTGGTGAAGCAGTATCCCGCCGACGCTTCGGCCTACGGCAATCTTGCCCTCGCTTATTTTTATATGCGCGACATGCCGAAAGCGTTGCAGGAAGGCCGGCACTCGGTCGAGGTCTCGCCGAAGAACCTTCTGCAACGCGACAACCTGGCGCTGTACGCGGTCTATGCCGGCGACTTCGCCACCGGCGCTCGCGAGGCGCGGACGGTGATCGAGCAGAACCCATCCTTCACGCTTGCCTATAACTCGCTGGCCATGGCACAAATGGGGTCGGGCGAGGTGGCGAACGCGGACCAGACATACCAGAAACTGGAAGGCTTGAACGCGCGGGGCGCATCCATGGCGTCGCTGGGACGCGCCGATGTGGCGCTGTTCCATGGGCGCGCGGAAGACGCCATTCCGCTACTGGAAAAGGGCATCGCTGCCGACCTGGCCAACAAGGACAAAGACGGCGCGGCGATCAAGTACATCGTTCTGGCGCAGGCGCACCTGCTGGCGGGACACGCCGCAGCGGCACAGGCGGCGGCTGACAAGGCGGTCACGCTGGTCAAGGAAGAGAGCGTCTTGTATTCGGCGGGGCAGGTATATCTGGAAACCGGACAACTGTCGAAGGCGTCGCAACTGGCTGCGCAGCTTGCCTCGCGCGTGGAACCGGAACCGCAAATCTACGGCAAGCTTCTGGAGGGCGAAACCAGCCTCAAGCGCAAGGATCCGCGCCTGGCGATCCAACTGCTCCAGGCGGCGCAGAAGATTACTGACACCTGGTTAGGTCACTATGATCTCGGCCGCGCCTACCTGGACGCCGGCATGTTCACCGAAGCCGATTCTGAATTCGAGCTATGCCTGCGGCGCAAGGGCGAGGCCAGCGCGGTGTTTTTGGATGACGTGCCGACGTTCCGCATTGTCCCACCGCTCTACTATTACCTCGGCCGTGTGCAGGAAGGGTTGAAGAGCCCTACGGCGGCCGATTCCTACAAGACGTTTGTCAGCCTGCAGGAAAAGGGCGCCGGGCCGCTGTTGAGCGACGCTCAGCGCCGTCTGAACTCCCACTAAATTTCCCGCACCCCCGCAGGCTCATTGGTGTTCACCGTTGCCTGTGAAGTGGTGGGGCGATGGGCGATGAGCCAACGCCCGAGCCACCGTAGTTATTCGTCGTCGTAGCCGTGGTGCACGCTGATGCTGAGGTTTGAGAGGGTCTGGCTCTGCTGCGGCACGGAAGAATCCGTTACCGTAACCGAGAAGTTGATCGTTCCTGTATGCGTGGGCGATCCGGTGATTTGCCCGGTTGCCGCGTTCAATGAGAGTCCGAAATCGGAAAGCGCCGTAGGCGGACTGACGCTCCAGGTGTACGGCGTGGTGCCGCCGGTGGCGCCAAACAGCGCGCTGTAAGGCTGGCCCACGAAGGCTGTGACCAGGGCGGGCGCGGTGGCCGAAAGCGGAAACACGACGTTGATCGTCTGCACGCTGGACACAGTGCTGTTCAAGGCATCCGTCACCCCGACGGTGAAGCTGGAAGAAACGGGTGTACTCGACGTGCCGCTGATAGTGGAGCCGTCCAAGGTGAAGCCCGCCGGCAGCGAACCGCCAGTAATCGCGTACTGATACGGGGGCAAGCCACCGCTCGTGTAGGTCGCAAGATTCTCCACGAGCGATTGATTTGTAAGCAGACTTTCATTGGCTGGCGGCGTGAACAAGAGAGGCGCGATTACCAGGATGCTCAGAGCCTGCTGCGCCACATGAGGCGTCGGCGAAGCTGCATCCGCCACCTGAACGATGAAGTTGTAGGTGCCGCCGGTGGTCGGCGTGCCGCTAATCACCCCGGCGGGGCTGAGGGAAAGGTTCGGCGGCAGGCTGCTGTCGCCGACTAGCGTCCAGGTGTAATTCGTAGTCGGCGGGCCGACGACGCCTCCGATCGCCATCAATTGCTGGCTGTAAGCACCGTCGGTGTTGGTGCTGGCGTTCGGCAGGGCCTTAGTGAGAATGGTCAAACTCAGCGGCGGCTGCGGATTGGGATTCCCCAAGTCTTGGGTGTTGATCGCTTGCGACACTGCCACTGGAGTGATGTTGTTGAGGACCATGCTCTGCACCTGGTCCGGCGTCAGCGGCGGCTGCGGATTGCCGTTCTGATCGAGCCCAGCGCTGATGCGCAACGTGATCTGCACCGTGTCGCCCGGTGCGACCGCGACCGTGGCATTGCCCACCGAGGGGTTGCCGACGGAAGGGTTGCCCAGAGTGCTGGGATCGGTCACGATGGGCGGCGCGGGAATGTTGGACAGGATCACGTTGGTAGGCTGCACTTGCAACGTGCAACCGTCGGTGCCACCCGGCTCGTTCAGGTAGTAAACCTTGTTGAGGATCAGTTGGAACTGCAGGTTAGACGGGATCGTGGAACCTCCGAATAGCTTGACCGTATAGGCGGAGGTTGTGTTTCCGGCGTTCGTCAGGTCGTAGCTGGCGTCGGTAACCGACGCGTTGCCAATCGACGGATTGCCGACCGAGGGATTGCCGATCGAGGGATTGCCGATCGAAGGATTCCCCACCGACGGATTCAACGCCGTCGCAAATGCTTGGTTTCCGACGGACGGATTGCCGACCGAGGGATTGCCCACCGAGGGATTGCCGACGGAAGGATCCAAAATCGACGGGTTACCGACGGAAGGATTTCCCACCGAAGGATTCCCAACGGAAGGGTTGTAAACCTCTGCATTCCCCACCGACGGGTTACCCACGGACGGGTTATCCGGGTTGATGATCGGCGGCGTTGTTGGATCAGGATTGATCACCGCGATGCCGCTTAAACCTCCAGCGACAGGCGTTCCGCCTGGCTGCGTGATCTCCTGCACGTTCACCGTTACGCTGGCGGTCGGATTCTGCGATTTCACGAAGACCGTGCTGGCTGCGCTCGACAGCGGGTTCACCGGCAGGTCCAGCGTGGTGACCGTTGGAGTAGGCGGAAACTGCTGAAATGTCGCCTGCCCCTGCGGATCGACCGAGCCATTGGCGAGCAGCGGTTGATTGGCGATGGTGAGGCGGAAAGTCTTCAGCACGCCGCTGGTGTTCTGCACCACCACCGAGAAGGCGCGCTGCAATAGCGTGGACGTGCCGGGCTGAGTGCCGAGCGGCTTCTGGTTGCCGGGAACGGTGACTACCAGCCCCGGCGCGATGCGCGCGGTATAGACATCCTGGTTGCGCGAGGCAACGAAATCCGGGTTGCAGGCGATGGTTGTCTTGGTGGGGTCGAACTTGCTGGTCGTGCCCGCGGTCGGGTTCGAGGGCGAATACGGCGGAGTGTACTGGGTCCAGTCCAGGCTGTGCGGCGGACGTACGTTGCGATTGTCGGTCCAAGTGGCATGGAAGACCGGCGGCCCGGCCGAGGTGTCGGTGTTGAAATGCCATTTCCCGCCCCGGAGAACGAATGTGGGCGCGCCCGCGACATCAATGTAGTCGCCCATGAAGGGCGCGTGCCCTTGCTGGAACATGGGAAGGTTGGGAGGGTTTACCTCCAACTGCTCGGCATAGGCAGAGTAAGGATTCTCGAACGGGTTGAGTCCGAACTGGTAATGAGCAACGCGGAACGAGGTGAACGCCGGTACCGTCAGGTTCAGCAGTGAGCGCGGGGAGGCTTGCGATGCCTGCACGTCCATGGTATGACGGCGCACCGTCAGCGGATTGCCGGGAGGCGCTCCGGCATCGTCAATCCAGGAATTGAACACGGCGGCATTGGTGGGGTTTCCCACCAGTTCGCCTTCAGGCAAGCGGTTTTCGTTGTAGCCGGTCTTATCGGCCAGCGGGATGAACTGTCCAATAGTGTGGTCCTCCCGGAGATCGTAATAGACCAGCGTCAGCTTGCCGGCGTTGAACGTCAGGGACGGCATCAACTGGTGGCCGCGACCGGACAGCGTGGTGAGCGGGTTGCCGTTGTCGTCGAGCACCGGATTGGTGTCCACCACCGCGGGCGGAGGTAGCGGAATGCCAACCAATCCTACCTGCATCATGATGCGCGCATCGCCGTTCGCCTGCCGCTGCGTCCAGGCCAGGTACATGCGGCCGGTGGTATCGGCCGCCATGGTCGGATAAGTGTTGGAGCGGAATGACGTTCCGGTAATGCCCTGATCGAACGGGCAGCCTGCGCCAGTTGGGTCCGTGTTGCAGGAAAGCGGAAAAGTGTGGGCCGCGAACGCCGGAGTGAACTTGGCGCCGCCGTTAAGCGACTCCGCCATCATGATTGCACCCGGTGTGCTGCCGCTGCCAAACTGTCGCCAGGCAACATAAATGACCGGAGGGAGCAAACGCTCGGTCCCGGGAATCGGGGGTGCGATGGCGATCACCGAGCCCTGGTTAACCGCCACCGGGCTGAGGGTAATCGGCGCGCTCCAGGTGCCTCCGCAATTGGTCGAGCGCGTGAACAGGATCATCGATTGCGTGCCGTTGTTCACGAAGTCGCTGAATGTCAGGTAGACGTTGCTGGCTGGAATGGTCTGGGTGCCGGTGGTTCCGTCCGGATTGGTATAGTTGACGCTGCAGGTTGCCGAACTGCGCGGCACATCCACCGCCAGCCACGGCTTGTCCAGGAATTGGGTTGCGGTCCCGCTCTGCACCGCGGTGGTTCCCAGGTAGCGAATCGGATCCAAAGGGGACACGGCGGTAAACAGCCCCGCCGTCTGCAGGGACGTCGGATCGCCGTTTTCCTTGTTGTTATTGTCAATAAAGCGGGAGACGAACACCTTGCCAAGATTATTGGTGCGGTTAAAAGCGATGCCCGCGTAATAGAACATCCCGTTGGCGCCGGAGCGCACGATGGGATCGGCCGCCGCCTGGAAGCCGAAGATCGGCGAGGCCGGCCCGCCCGGACGCTCGGCGCCCGAGGTGCGATCGGCGGGGAAGCCGGGCAGCAGGGTGCTTTTCCAGGTCGCCCCGCCATCGAACGACTTGAACACGCCTACCCAAGCATCCGCCGTCTGATCGCCATTCTTGGTGCCGAAAAGCTGCTCGAAGTCTACCGACCGGTAATCGTTGGCGCCACCCAGCATGTGGTTGGGGTTGCGGGTGGAAACCGCCATCGACGGTTCGTTCTGACGTTGCAGGAAGGGATCCCCAGTGGTCCAGTCGGTACCGGACACCATGTTGACGTTTGGACCGGCCGCGGGTAACTGCGCCCAAGCACAGATTGCGGTCACAAATAGCAGTGCAGTTGCCGATGAGATTAACCAGCGGTTCATTTGTCCCCCAAAAAACGTGCCGAAGCAACTCTGGCCCCAAGGAAGGAAAAACACGACAACGGCGTGGGCAAGACGGGCCCAGGAAAAAACTTAGTTTGTGTCGCACCGTCGGATTTTGAGCGAATTCCCCCGCACCGAGTGGAGAGATTTTTGCGGTTCAAAGCCGCCTTGTCAAGCAACAATCCGCCGCGCAGGGGATCATCGACTGGGGCCGAATTACCCTAGTGGGGGCAAACAGTTGAAGAAGGGGTCACGTTGTCGGAGGTGCACTGAAGACAGGGCAAAAACTACCTGTATAGTAAAAGGCTGGGCTTTGAGGCTTTCGCCTTCGAGTTCGCCGTTTGGTTCGGGTTCGGTGGAGGTGACGGGCGCGGGCGAGGGTGCCCGCGCCACATCGGATTCAGCGGCATCCACTAGAGAACAGGGCCAAGACAAATCGAAATCTCGCCGCAGGCCGCTTAGCCCGCCACCGCCTTCTTTGCTGTGTAGGAGCTCAGCACTCGCATGTAGTTGGCGCGTTCGTAGGTCGCCGGATCGGGCACCGATCGCCGCGACATGCTGCCCTGCATCTGGCGAATCGATTCGTATTCGTGTTCCTCCATCCAGTCACGCACCTGGCGCAGCACCTTTCCAATATGCCCGACCCCATTTTCCAGCAGCGCCGAAGTCATCATGGCTACGCGTGCGCCCACCATCATGCTCTTCAGCACATCCTCGCCGGTGTGGACGCCGCCGGTGATGGCCATGTCCGCCTTGATATGCCCGTACAAAATAGCTACCCAGTTCAGGCGCAGAAGGAGTTCATAGGAATTGCTCAATGCCAGCCGCGGCACGACTTCGAGCTCCTCAAGGTCGATGTCGGGCTGGTAGAAGCGGTTGAACAGCACCAAGCCATCGGCTCCAGCGCTGTCGAGCTTGTGCATGACGTGCGGGATGGAGCTGAAGAAGTGACTCAACTTGACGGCGAGTGGGATGCGCACCGCCGACTTCACCTGCTGCACCAGGTCGATGTACATCTGCTCCACCTGCGACCCGGGGATCTCGGGATTGGCGGCGACATAATAGGTGTTCAGTTCGATCGCATCCGCGCCGGCGTCCTGCATCATCTTGGCATACCGGGTCCAGCCTCCCATGGAACTGCCATTCAGGCTGGCGATGACGGGGATGTGCACCGCTTTCTTCACCCGGGCCAGGTGCTCCAGGTAGGCTTCGGGCCCATGGTTGTACTCTTCCAGATCGGGAAGATACCGCAGGGCCTCGGCGAAACTCTCGCTGCCTTGCTCCAGGAAACGATTCAGTTCCTCGCTCTCCAGGTCGATCTGTTCCTCAAATAGCGAGTGCATCACCACGGCGGCTGCACCGGCATCTTCCATCTGGCGCACGGCGTCGAGTTCCTTCTGCAAGGGTGAAGCCGAGACCACAACGGGATTCTTCAGGTTCAACCCAAGATAAGTGGTCGAGAGGTCGATCATTACTTGCCTCCTTTCGCCGCCAGCACGGCGGCATTCAGATCTTCCCCAGCGGGAAGCGAGGCCAGCCTCTCGTACAGTTCCCAACGGCTGCGCACATCTTCTTCGGCCTCCCGCAGAAGTTTCTTGGCCAGATCCTCATCCGCGTGGTTCAGGATGTTGAAGCGCGTTTCGTTCAGCATGTATTTCTGCAACGGCAGGCTCGGCGCGTGGGAATCCAGTTGCAGAGGATTCTTGCCCTGCTGTTTGAGCGCCGGGTTATACCGGAACAGCGGCCAGTACCCGGTTTGCACCGCCAGTTTCTGCTGGTCCATGCCATACATCAGGTCGTATCCGTGCGCAACGCAGTGACAGAAGGCCACGATCAGCGAAGGCCCCGGGTAAGCTTCGGCTTCTTCGAACGCCTTGACCGTTTGCGTGTCGCTGCCCCCCATGGCCACACGGGCGACGTACACGTTGCCGTAATTGACCGCCATGAGCGCCAGGTCTTTCTTGGCCGTTTCCTTGCCGCCGAAGGCGAAACGCGCTACCGCGCCGCGCGGCGTGGCCTTGGAGCGCTGGCCGCCGGTGTTGGAGTAAACCTCGGTGTCGAGCACCAGCACGTTCACATTCTGTGCCGAGGCCAGCACGTGGTCCAGGCCGCCGTAGCCGATGTCGTAAGCCCAACCGTCCCCTCCGATGATCCACAGGCTCTTGCGGACCAAAGAGTCGGCAATCGCCAGCAGATCGCGCGCCTCCGTCAGATCGGCTCCTTGCAGCTTGTCTTTCAGCAGCCGCACCTGCTCGCGCTGCCGATTGATGCCGTCGTTGCCTGACTGGTCGGTGGTCAGAAGCGCCGTAACCAGTTCACCGCCGATGCGTCCTTCCAGCCGCCGCAACAGGTCGCGCGCATATTCTTCCTGCTTGTTCAGTGCCAGCCGGAGCCCCAAGCCGAACTCGGCGTTGTCCTCGAATAACGAATTCGACCACACCGGCCCTCGGCCCTGGGAATTGATGGTGTATGGCGTCGTCGGAAGGTTGGCGCCGTAGATCGACGAGCAACCGGTAGCATTGGCCACCACCGCATGGTCGCCGAACAATTGCGTCATCAGCTTGATGTAGGGCGTCTCGCCGCAACCCGCGCATGCGCCCGAGAACTCGAACAGCGGCTGCAGCAACTGAACGTCCTTTACCTGCCCTGTCTTGAGATGCTCGCGGTCGGTGTCCGGCAGCGACATGAAGAAATCCCAGTTCTCGCGTTCGGCAGCGCGTAGCGGCGCCTGCATCTCCATGTTGATGGCCTTGTGCTTGACCTCCGTCTTGCTCTTGGCCGGGCAAATCTGCACGCACAAGGCGCACCCAGTGCAGTCCTCAGGCGCCACCTGCAGGGTGTAGCGCTGGGTTTCGAACTCCTTCCATTTTGGTTTCGTCGACTTAAAGCTGGAGGGCGCGCTTGCGAGGCGTGCCGGATCGTAGATTTTCGCGCGAATCACCGAGTGCGGGCACACCAACACACACTTGCCGCACTGAATGCAAAGCTGCTCGTCCCAGACCGGGATCTCCAGTGCGATGTTGCGCTTCTCCCATCGTGCTGTCCCGAACGGGAAGGTGCCGTCCACCGGAAGTGCGCTGACTGGTAGAAGATCGCCTTCTCCGGCAATGATGCGGGCGGTGACTCTTTGCACGAAGTCGGGCGCAGCCGCGGACACCGGCGGCGCCAGGCGGAATTGGCTCGTCGCTTGCGCCGGCAGCTTGACTTCGTGCAGTTGAGCCAGCGTCGCGTCCACGGCCGCAAAGTTCTTCTGTACGACCGCTGCGCCGCGTTTAAGGTAGGTTTTCTCAATGGCTTTCTTGATGGCGGCAATGGCTTCCTCGCGCGGCAGCACGCCGCTGATCGCGAAAAAGCAGGTTTGCATAACGGTGTTGATTCGGCGCCCCATGCCGGCGCCTTCCGCCACTGTGTCGGCGTCGATTACGTACAGGCGCAGCTTTTTGTCCAGAATCTCCTGCTGCATCGAGATGGGCAGCCGGTCCCAGACCTCGCCGGGAGGGTACGGACTGTTGAGCAGAAACGTGGCCCCGGGCTGCGCCAGCTTGAGCACGTCAAAGTGCTCCACAAAGGAGAACTGGTGGCAGGCCACGAAGTTCGCCTGCGTGATCAGGTAGGTGGAGCGAATCGGGCGCGGCCCGAAGCGCAGGTGCGACACCGTCATCGCGCCGGCTTTCTTCGAGTCATAAACAAAGTATCCCTGAGCGTAGAAGTCCGTGTCTTCGCCGATGATCTTGATGGAGTTTTTGTTGGCGCCAACCGTGCCATCCGATCCCAGCCCGTAGAAAACGGCGCGCACGGTATCGGAGCTCTCGGTCGAAAACTGCGGGTCGTACTCGATGCTGGTCCGGGTGACGTCGTCGATAATGCCGATGGTGAAATGGTTCTTGGGCTGCGCCTTGTTGAGTTCGTCGAACACCGCCTTCACCATGGCGGGATTAAATTCTTTCGACGAAAGGCCGTAGCGGCCGCCGATTACCCGCGGCATGGACTTGAGCGGCCCCTGGCCATGGGACAGTGACTCGCTGAGCGCCACCGCGACGTCAACGTAGAGCGGCTCGCCGGTGGCACCAGGCTCTTTGGTGCGGTCGAGGACGGCCAGCGACTTCACCGTCGGCGGCAGCGCCGCCAGGAAATGCTCGGCGGAGAACGGCCGGAACAAGCGTACCTTGAGCAGGCCGACCTTGCCGCCCTTCGCATTCAGGTACTCCACCGTTTCCTCGGCTGCTTCCGCCCCGGAGCCCATCATGATGATGACCCGCTCCGCATCCCGCGCGCCGACATAATCGAACAGGTTATAGCGACGGCCCACGACCTTGGCGAACCTGTCCATCGTCTTCTGTACGATGGCAGGACATTCCAGGTAGTACGGATTGCCGGCTTCCCGGGCTTGGAAGAAAACATCGGGATTCTGGGCGGTACCGCGCAAAACCGGCCGGTCTGGGGAGAGCGAGCGCAGACGATGTGCGCGCACCAGTTCTTCATCCATCATCGCCCGCATATCTTCGACGGATAATGCCTCGATTTTTGCCACTTCGTGCGAGGTGCGGAACCCGTCGAAGAAGTGGAGGACAGGAATACGCATCTCGAGAGTCGCGGCGTGCGCGATCAGAGCGTGGTCCATGGCCTCCTGCACCGAGTTGGAAGCCAGCATGGCGAATCCGGTCTGTCGACAGGCCATCACGTCGCTGTGATCGCCGAAGATGGAGAGCGCGTGCGTGGCCACGGTGCGCGCCGCTACGTGAATGACACAGGGCGTGAGCTCCCCCGCGATCTTGTACATGTTGGGGATCATCAGCAGCAGGCCTTGCGATGCGGTAAAGGTAGTGCCGAGCGCACCCGCCTGAATCGCTCCGTGCAATGCTCCGGCTGCTCCGCCTTCGCTCTGCATCTCCACCACCGTGGGCACCACGCCCCAGAGATTGGTTTGGCCCTTGGCCGCCCACTCGTCGGCGAATTCGCCCATGTTCGAAGATGGCGTGATCGGGTAAATTGCGATTACTTCGCTGGTGTGGAAGGCAGCGTAGGCCGCGGCTTCATTGCCGTCGATTGTCACCATAGACTTCTTCATGATTGCGGCTCCCTTTGTCTGTACTCAAGCGTCTACGAACTGCACGATTCAATTTTCAAGGGTGGATAAACCGGCCATTATGACGCAAATTCTCTATTGCCCGCGGAGAATCGCGCAAAAAAATCCCGCCGCACTTGGCTGCAGGCGGACCTCGGGTGAAGAGTATCCAATTTGGATAGACCTCACAGTCACACCTGACTAGCATAGTGAAGAAGGACCGAGCGTCAACAGAAGCCGGGCGCTCGTGAGGAGCACAGACAAATGAAACGAGTTGGCGTTATCAGCACAGCCATACTGTTCTTGCTTCTCGGAACCCATGCCCTTGCTTACGCACAGCAGGAGCAAAAGGGTAAGGAGCAGGACAAATCGCAACCGCGGCAGCAGCATCAACAGGGAAAACCAGCGCAGCAACAGCGTCAGCAACCGGCGCAGCAACAGCATCAGCAACCGGCGCAGCAACAGCATCAGCAACCGGCGCAGCAACAGCGTCAGCAACCGGCGCAGCAACAGCATCAGCAACAGCCGAATGCGCCGCGTCAGGGAAAGCCGCAACCGGTCTACGGCGGCGCCTACTACGGCGGCGTCAAGCCCAACGGCCGTACCCATGGTGGCGTTCACCACAGCGGTATCCCACAACAACAAAAGCAGGTGCGCAGTGGTTTCGGCGAGTCACGCGCCAAGTCGTGGAATAACGACCACCACACCTGGGCGCAGCGCGGCGGCTATCACGGCTACCGCATACCTGACGACCGCTTCCGGACCTACTGGGGGAGAGAACACTACTTCCGCATTTACAGCCTTCCGATGCTCTTCGTGGGCGGGTACCCTCGCTTCCGGTACGACGGTTATTGGGTCACATTCGTTGATCCGTGGCCGGAAACGTGGCCGGCAAACTGGTATGAAACCGACGACGTATACCTGGATTACACCGACGATGGGTACTACCTGTACGACCGCATGCGCCCCGGCCCCGGAATCGCAGTCACCATCACGTTTTAGTGAGATGGATGGGAAACGGGACGGGTTGAACTCCCGTTCCGTACGCCCCTTGCGTTCTTGGGTAGGTGAAGACCCGAATTAAGTTCAAGTCATAGGCCCGCAAGAAAGACTCACCCACCAACCGGGTTCCTTCTTATGTGGTCGCGGTGAATTCACTGCGGCAATGGACGCCAGCCCGCCCTGCGTCCGCCATTTGTCTCACCTGCACATTCAATGTGCGGAACCTCCCGTAGCTTTTACCTACCTAAAGGCCATGTCCCGATGCCCTGCCCGCGGTGCACATTGGTAATTTGCGCCCCCACCCCGAAGCGCCATACCGTCGCTTCCAGGTGGGGTTTGATTCCCAACCCTTCACACCATACGGAAGCGCCGTACCGTCAAGTTTAGGTGGAGTTTGATCCCAGACCTTTCACGCCAAAAGCTAGTTCTACGGCTGGCTGGTAGCGGGCTGCTGCGCTGGACTATCGCCCTGCTAGTTGCCGCTACCGCGGCGGGCGTGTCATTCGCCGCGCCCGACCACGTCGAACTCTGGACCAGCGTTTCCATCATTGCCGTCATCGCCAGCGCCAGCCTTGCGGGCTGGAGGGCTGGTCTGCTGACGGCTGCAACCTGCTTGCTGAGCGGCGGTTACATACGTCTTTCCCGCTCACCGGGAGCCATGTATCGCGTGGTGGAAGTTGTGCACCCGCTGATGTTCGCGATTTTGGCCGCGCTCATCTGCTGGTCCTTTGCGCGCTTGCATTCCGCCGTGCGGGCAATGCACCGATCGGAAGAGAAGTTCCGCTCCCTGGTGACCAACGCCCCCTATGGCATCTGCCGCTGTACCCCGGATGGCGTGCTCTTGGACGCCAATCCTGCCATGGCAGCCATGCTGCGATGTCCCGTGCCCACCGCGCTGTCGCAGCGGCGCCTCTCTGATTTCTATTGTGATCCCGAGCAGTTCGGCAGTGTTCTGGATGATCAGGGGTTGCTGAAACAATTCGACGCTGTGCGGGCGGAATGGAAACGCTGGGACAATACTCCCATCGTCGTGCGCCTCTCCGGGCGACCGATCCGGGACGACCGCCAAAAAACGTTTTTTGACCTCGTCGCGGAAGATGTTACCGAGCGACATGCTTTAGAGCAGCAGTTTCGGCAAGCGCAGAAAATGGAGGCCGTAGGCCGGCTGGCCGGCGGAGTCGCTCACGACTTTAATAACCTGCTGATGGTCATTTCCGGCTACTGTGAACTCCTGCTGGGGCAATTGGGTACGGACTCCGAATTGCGCCGTCCCGCCGATGAAATACTCAAAGCCACGGATCGCGCGGCTGCGCTGACTCGTCAGTTGCTCGCATTCAGTCGCAAGCAGGTGCAGACGCCGCGTGTCCTGGATCTGAACTCGGTGGTGGCGGAGCACCTGAAGATGTTGCCACGACTGATCGGCGAAGATATCAAGCTCATCTTTGTTCCCGGCGCGCTCTCCGGACACGTGCGCGTCGATCCGGGCCAGATCCAGCAGGTGATCATGAATCTGGCGGTCAACGCTCGCGATGCCATGCCCAATGGGGGCAAGCTAATCATCGAGACGGCCAATGTTTCCCTGGATGAGCAATATAGCCGCCAACACCCCAATGTGCTGCCCGGCGAGTGCGTGTTGCTCACCATCTCTGACACCGGCTGCGGGATGGATGCTGTAACTCAATCCCACCTGTTCGAGCCCTTTTTCACGACTAAGGGTCAGAAGGGCACCGGCCTCGGGTTGTCGACCGTGTACGGCATCGTCAAACAGAGTGGTGGACACATATGGGCAGAAAGTGAAGTAGGCAAGGGGACCACGTTCCACATTTACCTGCCGCACTTCGCCGAGACCGGCCATTCTGCACCACCAGAGGCAGTCGAGCATCGGCCACCGCAAGGTCGGGAGACGGTCCTCATCGTCGAGGATGAACCCGAGCTGCGCAGCCTGGCTCGCGCTTTCCTGGAGGCGCGCGGGTACACTGTTCTGGAGGCGGGAAATGGCGAGGCTGCGATTCGTGCCAGCCACCTGCATCCCAGCCCCATTCACCTGCTATTGACCGACGTTATCATGCCAGGCATGAACGGTCGCGAGTTGGCCGAGCAACTTACCAGCGATCGCCCCGGGATCCGGGTGCTGTACATGTCCGGCTACATCGAGAATGCCATCGGTCGCAATGGTACGCTGGATCCGCAGACCAACCTGCTGGAGAAGCCATTCACCTCGGCAACGCTGGCACGCAAAGTACGCGAAGTGCTCGACACGCAGACGGCGGTCCAACCGGCGGGAGTTCGTGCGCAGAGCCCGCGAGCGCCGCGCTTCACCATGCAACAGCCGCTCCGGTTCCGCATGCTGGGCGAAACCGAATGGGTCTCCGGCACGGCCGAGAACATCAGCCGATCTGGCGTACTGTTTCGCACCGACCGGCCGGTGTCCAGGAACGCTCAGATTGAGCTCCAGCTTATTCTCCCGGCCGAGGTGACCGGACATTCCTGTGTCGAAGTGGCGTGCCAAGGAGAGGTTGTGCGGACCATCGATGCTGCCGCCGCTATCCCGCCGCGCGTTGCCGCGCGCATCCTGAAATACCAGTTCCTCCGAGGTTCGCAGGTCGCTCAAGCGTGAATTCAGCGCCCGCCGCACTACTCGGTTGCCGCGCTAGCCTTGCGCGAACAAGGGGACCGTAGGATCGTCTTTTCTGCCCGCCGGGATTTCTTTTCGGGCTTTCTCGACCTGTTGCGCTTCGTCGCGCGCCTCCGAGGTCAGGTCTCGCGTCCCGAGCTGCACGCCGATTTTCTTCAGGAAATCATTGGGTGGAGTGCCGCCGGCAAAAACCCAGACAAAATCATTGGGGAGTTCCTGGCGCTCGCCTTTGACGTCCATCACCACCGCGTCCTCCCGGATCTCGACGGGGCTGGAATTGAATAGCACCTTGAGCTTGTTGGAGCGGATGCACTCTTCCACGCGCTGTTCGTTGCGCGCCTTGATGCGGCTGAAGCGCTCCTGGCGATAGGATAGCGTGACCTGATTTCCGACTTGATGCGCCAGTCCCATGGCCGCCTCCACCGCGCTGTCGCCGCCCCCGACCACCAGAATTCTCTTGTTCACGTAGTGATCGGCCTCAATCAGCCGGTACATGACTTTGGGCAAGTTCTCCCCGGGAACCCCGAGTTTGCGGGGAGTGCCGGTGCGTCCCAGCGCCAGTATCACGGCTCGCGCACGATACTGGCCTTTTGAGGTGGTGACCGTGAACAGGCCGTCAGGGTCCTTCTTGATGTCATCCACTTTCTCGCCGCTGCGGACCTGGAAATCGGAGCGCTTCATTACCTTCTGCCAGAAGGCGAGCAGGTCTTCCTTGGACAGTTCCATCTTTCTGAACTTCCCGTACATGGGAAATTCCACTGGCGTGGTCATCACCAGTTTTTGGCGAGGGTACTTGGACACGGTGCCGCCGACCTCGTCCTGTTCGATGGTGAGGTACTTCAACTTCTTCTCGATGGCCCGGAGCGAGGCGCCGATCCCGGCCGGACCAGCTCCGACGATCAGAATATCGGGGATCTCGGGCTGCCCCAAGCCGGCGGTGAACCAGCCTGCGGCCAGCCGGTCGGCAATGGCATCGATGCAAGCGCGGCCCTGGTTCACGGCGTTCTTGATTAACGCCAGCCCGCCTAGTTCCCCGATAATGAAAAGATTGGTGATGTTGGTTTCATATTCCGGAGTCAAGCTGGGCATCTCGGCGCCCATGCTCGGGGTGGCCATGACCATGGTGATGGCGCCCACGGGACAGGCTTCCGCGCACAGGCTGTGGCCGATGCACTTGTATCCGTTGATGATGGCGGCCTTGCCCCCTACCATCCCCAACACGTCACCCTCGGGACAGACCGCGGTGCAACTCTGACAGCCAATGCAATAGGTGACGTCGATGTGCGGATGCTGGGCCTTGGGCCCCTCGGAAAATAACTTTCCTTTTTCCGCCGAGGCGCGCCACGCCTCCTCCTTTTTCCTGATGCCCCTGAGATAAAGGTGCACAAAAAAAAGGACGAGCACAGCCGCAACCACATAGGAAATCAGAGAATCCAAGCCCGGCCCCTCAGATATACCCCAACAGCCACACGACCGCGATGTGAATGATGGCGAGTACGGCAAATGTGTAGCTGAACGGCCTGTGCACGACGTGCCAGAGATGGAACGCCTTTTGCACGCGCGAGAAAAAGGTCAGGCGCTTGGACAGGGCAGCTTGGGCACGGGCAATGTCCACGGCTTGCTCGAGTTCCAGGTTCGTGGTGCGCAACAGGCCGCCCAGGCTGCTGACCGATTGCCACCTGGTCAAGGTACGGCGCCGCAGGCGAGCGATGCGCCACGGCCGCAGCAAATCCAGGCCTACCATGTATGCCAACATCACCACGATGGGCATCCGCGCCACCTGCTCTTCGGTGGGGACGCTAAACAGCGCCCGCAAATAAGATGGACGGATCAGGCGCTGCGAGGAAAGCTGAGCCGTGTACTTCTCCTGCAGATCGCGCGCTTCCTTAAACGATAGCTCCGCCGCCGTCACGCGGCGCGGTATCTGGCTGTACAAGTAGCGGCCGATGACTCCGCTGAGCGCGACCGCGCTCATGATCCAAAACGCCGTGCCGGCGAAGCCACGAAACTTGAACGAGGCATGGAAGGCGATCACGAACGGAGCTGACAGACCGCACAGGACGTGAAAATCCATCCAGTGCTTGGTGATTCCCTGCTGCGACAACCATTTCCACCGCTTGCGCAGCGGATAGAGGAAGATGATCAAGAACAGGCTCAAGCCCAGCAAGCCTAGCTTAATGCCGATGACGCCGCTGGGCTTCAGTAGCGCGTACTTGGGCGAGAACGGGCGCTGCGTGATGTCCAGGGTGTAGTAATCGGCGCCGTAGATCGCCAGAGTCACGATCAGGGTCACGGCAGCGGCGTAGCCGGCGAGCAGGCGCAGCCGGTGGCCGCTGAGCGACGCTGAGGTTTGCGCCGCGGGCTGTGCAATCGTTGTCGAACTCACTTTTGGGCCTTCACGGTCTCCTCTACATCCACGGAGAAATGCTGGTAGCCGCTGAAGCGGTGAATGTTGCGCCAGTGCTGGCGCGCAGTTTGCACCTCGACCGTCGCCAGCGACGGCAGGCGCAACGAATCATCCACACCCCGCACGTGGACTGGATCGTATTGTACATCGGTGCGCAGCACCCGCAAACCGATGTCATCCATCGCCTGCGCCAGTTCCGCCTCGATGCGGACGATGCTGCCGGAAGCGGGATCAATCCAGGCACTCCCGGTGATGTCGAGGGGATATTCCCGGCCGCGCAGCACCAGTTCCATGGTCGTCGGCTTGTTGCGGATGTGGCGGAATGCAATGCGGGCCAGCGTCTGCCCGTTGACGACCTCGGTTTCCGGGGGAGAAAACTCGAAACTGTCCTGGTAGGAAGGATGAAACACCAGCAGCAGGGTAGCGAAGCCGTTGGTCACCAGCAGCGGGACATTGGCTTTCCTTTGCGGCGCCTGCTGTTCCAGGCGCGATTCCTGCAGGTTCAGATACGATCCCGATTCTTGCGCCAGAACCAGGTAATCATAGGTCGATTTTTCCTGGTGCTCGACTTTGCCGTTCTTCGCCAGCTTGGTCTGCGTGACTACTTCCGTGCAGCGCACCTCCGAGAACAGCTTGAGGAAACTTTCGACCTGGGCACGGGTGCGAGCAAGCAGGTCCGGCGGCAGCGCGTCGGTAGCGGAAGCGGGCAGGACAAGCGAGAGCATGAGCGGATAGAGAAGGAGGCGGGCGAAGGTCATTTCACGCCTCCCATCCGGGAGCGATTATCGAAGCGGAAGCCGAAAGTCATAATCCACTGGTCGTAGTCAAACAGGGCGCCGCGCTGCGCGGTGTAATCGCCTTGGAGGAAGTAGTGTCCGAAGGTGGCGTCGACCGACCCGTTCACGAAACGCGATGCGCCCTGGCCGGTGAAACTGGACACCAAGGTCTGCCGGCCGGCCTGTACCTGCCAGTGCAGGCGCTCGCCAACGTTGCGCGACAACGCCAGCGAGCGATAGCTACCTGAGCCGAAGGAACTGTCGAACTTGGAAAAACGCAGGTCGGCCCGGAGTCCCGTTATCCAGATGCGGTCCCAGGTGATGCCGTAGAGTTCGTTCCAGGAATTCCGCTGATCGCCGCTGCGGCTGCTGCGTCCCAGATCGGCGTACAAGGTGATGTGCCGCACCGTTTCCACGCGCACCCCGGCGCTTAGCCCCTGAAACAGAAATTTGTCCACCAGCCCGGTGCCGATCAGTTGTTGCGAAAATGTGGGCACGTCGCGGAAGTAGTTGTGGTTCAGGTCGAAAGAGATGCGCGGGTGCGGTTGAAAGCGGACCGTAATGAAGCTGCGGCTGAGACCGGCCCCGGCCCTGGCGACTCTGGGGACCGGGCGCGGATCGTCGGCCTGCGCCGATTGATACACCGAGAAGTAGCGCTTATAGAAGATCCCGTTTTCGAAGAAGATGAACGGGCGTTCCAGCACCCACCCGATGCTGCTCATCGCCATGCCGGAGGTGCTGGTGTAGTGAACGGAGTCGAAACTGCCACCCTCAAAATTGATGAACGAACCGGCGATGCGGCGGTCCGGGTTGTAATCCCAAGAGGTCGGGTCGGGAGTGGATCCGGCGAAGATGCCGGCGGTCGCGCCGTGCCCGAGCTTGCGTCCGATATAGCCGCCGTCGAGCGTGTCCAGACTGCTGGCCCACGGCAGATAAAGCCGGCCCACGCCCGCCACCCACTTCGATTGCGGGTTGTTGTAGCTCAGGCTGAGGTGATAAGTGCGATTGATCAGATCGGACAGCGTGGGTTGCCCGGGAGCAGAGCTGTTGTTGAGGCGGCCCCGCCAGTATCCGCTCAGGTTCCAGTAGCTGCCGCCGATGCGGGTCACATCGGCGCGCACCACGCCTCCGAGCTGGTAACTGCTGGACGCCACCGACCCGCGGCTGCTGATCCCGCTGAAATCCAACCCGATCCGGCCGCGCGCGCGATTCACTTCCGGCAACGGTGGGCGCGGCACTTCGTCACGCACTTCCTCCTCCAACGGATCTCCTTCGCTGAACGTCACCACTTGGGGATACTTGCGCGCTCCGCCGGTGGCGCGCGTTTGCGCCAGCGTTTCGGCGTCCGCCGCGGAGAGGTAAGCGATATCGCCGGCGTGAATCTCCGCCGTCGTGCTCTTCACCTCGCACACCGCCGATGCCGAAGCCACGGAGGCGACCTCGAGCTCGGCAGTGTCCACGGCGCCGCTCGCGTTGGCCGCATCGCTGCGCTGGGCGCGACGCCTGATTGTCAGCTTCATGCCCTCGGAGAGGCCGGCAGCGCGCCCGCCATTGAGATACACGCTGTGCTCGGCGACGTACTTCACCTTGAACATCGTCTGCACATGGAGACCCGAGGGAGGGAGCACGACGGGCGAGTCTTGTTGTGGCTGCGGGAGGGCTTGTTCCACTGTCTGCGGCTGCGAGACGGTTTGTGTCGCGGGCTGCGACTCCGGCGCTTTTGCCACCGTTTGCACGGCTGCTGATACTGGCGGCAGGCGCTGCACCTGTTGCGTCTGCTCGGCCGGAGAGGACTCCTGCTGGCCGGACGCCGCCGTCGCCATCGCGAGCATGCAGGTCAGCGTTGCCAGCCTTGCCCGCGTGCTCCGCGAACAGTAGTAAGTGCCAGGTCTAAACTTCATCGATACGCTCCCCAACTCCCGCTGGATTACCCCCCGCCACCGTTCTTGTGGCAGGCATAACAATTCGCGCTGTTCCAGACAAATCCCTTGACCCCGGAGTGCTCCGAGGTCGTCGGTCCCTGCGTGTGGCAACTGGTGCACACGAATACCGTGTAATCGGAAGGGTTGGTATGACAGTCGCTGCACAGCTTCGCGCTGTGGTGCGGGATCGGGAACCAAGTGTGATTGAAGGTTGCGCCGGCCCACGAGGTGGTGGTGTGGCACGTCTGGCAGGTGGTGGGGAATCCCGCCGCGATGTGGTTCGGGTTGGTGACGCCCGTGTAGTCGGCCTTGTGACACGAATAGCAGTCAGTGGGCGTGGTGGTGTAATTTCCTCCGATGTGGCAAAGGGCGCAGGCCACGCTGGTATGCGCGCCGGTCAGCGGAAACACCGTCTTGCTGTGGTCAAACGTAGCCGGCTGCCACACCGTGGTGGTATGGCAGATCTCGCACGTCTGTGGGAACGCTAACGTCACGTGGTTCGGACTCGTCGTCCCGTTGTAATCCTTGAGGTGGCAGGACACGCAGGTGGTGTTGGCGGCACTTAATGGGGTGCTGCCGTGGCACGCCGAGCAATTCAGGGTGGCGTGCGCGCCGGTGAGAGTAAAGCCCGTCGTCGCGTGGTTGAACGTCGCCCCCGACCAGTTGGTGGTGCTGTGGCACAACGAACAATCCGTCGGGAAGCCGACCGCGGCGTGATTCGGATTCGTCGTACCCTGGTAATTCTTCAGGTGGCAGGACGCGCACGCCGCGTTGGCTGCCGTTAATGGGGTGCCTGCGTGGCACACCGAGCAAGCCTGCGTGGCGTGCGTGCCGGTGAGCGCAAAGCCCGTCGTCGCGTGGTTGAACGTCGCCCCCGACCAGTTGGTGGTGCTGTGGCATTGCGAGCAGTCCGTCGGGAAGCTGACTGCCACGTGACTCGGATTCGTCGTAGCCTGGTAATCCTTCAGGTGGCAGGACGCGCAGGCCGCATTGGCGGCCGCTAATGGAGTGCCTCCGTGGCACGACGAGCAAGCCAGGGTGGCGTGCGTGCCGGTGAGCGCAAAGCCCGTCGTCGCGTGGTTGAAGGTCGCGCCCAGCCAGTTCGTCGTGCTATGGCATTGCTCACAGGTCTGGGGGAAGGCGACGGCCGTGTGGTTCGGATTCGTCGTACTCTGGTAATCCTTCAGGTGGCACGTCGCGCAGGCTGCTGAGGTGATGTTGTAGTTTCCGTTGGTGTGGCACTGAGTGCAGGTGGCGGTGGCGTGCGCGCCGGTCAGCGGGAAGCCCGTCGTCGCGTGATTGAAGGTCGCGGGCTGCCATGCCGTCGTCGTATGGCAGGTATTGCACTGCTGTGGGAACGCTAGCGCCACGTGGTTTGGATTCGTAGCGCCCTGGAAATCCTTCAGGTGACAGGACACGCAGTTCGTATTGGCCGCCGATAATGAGCCACCCGTGTGGCACGAGGAGCAAGTCAGGCTCGCGTGCGCGCCGGTGAGGGGGAAGCCGGTCGTCGAGTGGTTGAACGTCGCCCCCAGCCAGTTCGTGGTGTTGTGGCAGACCGAGCAGTCCGTCGGGAAGCCGACCGACGCGTGATTCGGATTCGTGGTTTTCTGGAAATCCGTCAGGTGGCACGTGGCGCACGCCGCCGACGTGAGGTTGTAGTTTCCGTTCACGTGGCACTGCGCGCAGGCGACGGTGGCATGCGCGCCGGTGAGCGAGAAGCCCGACTTGCTGTGGTCAAACGTGGCCGGCTGCCAGGCGGTCGTCGTGTGGCAGAGGTTGCACTGCTGCGCAAATCCGCCCGCCACATGGTTCGGATTCGTAGTGCCCTGGAAATCCTTCAGGTGGCAAGACACGCAGTTCGTGCTGGCTGCAGTCAACGTTCCGCCGGTATGGCATGACGAACAATTCAGGCTCGCGTGCGCGCCGGTGAGCGCAAAGCCCGTCGTCGAGTGGTCAAACTTTGCCCCCTGCCAATTGGTGGTGCTGTGGCACGACAAGCAGTCGGTTGGGAAGCCGATCAACGCGTGGTTGGGATTCGTGGTTTTCTGGAAATCCGTCAGGTGGCAGGACACGCAGGTGGTGTTGGCTGCCGTCAGCGTTCCGCCGGTGTGGCACGACGAGCAACTCAAGCTCGCGTGGGCTCCCGTGAGGGCGAACCCGGTGATCGCGTGATTGAACGTTGCTCCCAGCCAGGTAGCGGTGCTGTGGCATTGCGAGCAGGTCTGCGGGAAGCCGATCTGGGCGTGATTAGGATCCTTGGCGCCGTTGTAGTCCTTGAGGTGGCAGCCAGTGCAGTTCGACGGAGTGCCCTGGTAGCGACCGCCGACGTGGCACACACTGCAGTCCAGGGTGGCGTGCGCGCCGGTGAGCGCAAAGCCGGTGAAAGCCAGGTGATTGAAGGTCGCTCCTGCCCACGAGTCCATCGACCGGTGGCATTGCTGGCAGTTTGTAGAGAAGTTCAAGGCCACGTGACTGGGAGACTTCGTATTGGTGAACGTGGTCATGTGGCAACTGACGCAATCGGTGGACAGCCCCTTGAACTGTCCCACCGCGGCGCCTTTATGACAGGACTCGCAATCTGTGACCGCGTGCGCTCCGATGAGCGGAAAGCGGTTCTGGTGCTCGCTGATGGACTTGAGCGATACCGTCCAACCGTTCACGCTGTGGCACTGCTCGCACTGCGCCCCCATCTGGCGGCGATGGATGTCGGCGTGGCAGTCGGCACACTTGTTCCCGACGTTGGTGAACACGGCATTGCTGTGGCATTCCACGCAGGCCACGTTCTTGTGCATGCCGCGCAGTGGATAGCGGGTTTTGCTGTGATCGAACTCGGGCATGCTGCGAATGGGCTTCCAGCCTGAGAACGTGTGGCAATTCTGGCAGGGAATATTCAGCGCGCCGTGGGGACTGCGTGTGTTTGGAGCGGTTTGCGGTGGCGGTGCCGGGCTGCCTATCGCCGGCGCCACCAGCAGCACTAGTTGCAGTGCTAGCATCGAAAGCAACTTCCACTCTCCAGTTGGAATCAAATTTCTAGATTCAGCCCAGCGTTGCAGCTGCTCCCTAAGTGCACCCCGAGGGAAGGTTTAGTGGAGAGCAGCACTGCAATTCCCGGGCCGCGAACTGGCACAATTCGAAGCGCTTGTGGAAGATCGCGGAACACGCAGTATTGGTGGCCACCTCACAAAGGTGTGTGATGTAAGCGCACCGCGATTGCTTCCGCCCCAGCCGCGAAAATTTCACATCAATCGAGAAAAAGTTACCCAAGCCAGTTTCCACTACTAAGAACTCCTTAAACCCGTCCGGGACAAAATCCCGTTGTGAATCTGAGGGTTAGCGGCGGGCCGCCGTGGCGGAAGTTGGCGTCACGGCAGGGCCGTGGCAGGCCGCGCATTCCCTTGGCGTGGGCTTGTAGAACAACACTTCGTCGCCATCCACCAGCCTGGTACTGCTATGGCACCGCGCACAGCGCACGTTCTTGTGTACCCCTTCCAGCGGGAAGCGAGTGCGGGTATTGTGATCAAATAGCGAGGGTTTCCATTTGTTGCTGTTGTGACACGAGGCGCATTGCTCCGCCACCCCGGCCACCACGAACTGCCCGCCGTGGGGGCTCCGGTGACAACCCTCGCATGTTCTTGGTGCCACGCCGAAGTTAACGTCGGCCAGCGTGGTCTCCAGGTTGGGCGGACGGTGACAATCGGCGCAGGCGACGGCGCGATGCGCGCCCAGCAGGGCAAATTCCGTCGAGGCGTGATCGAAGCCCGCCAATTCTTTCCAGGAGGCCAAGGAGTGGCAGGCTTGGCAGCCGGCGGGCTTGCCGTTGCCGGCGACCATCCGCATGCGCTCGGCAAATTGCCCGCGATGCGGATCGCGGTGACATGTGGTGCACGAGCGGTCCTCAAAACGATAGCGCGCCACCCTTTCCAGGCCGGGCCCTCCCAGGGGTCGATGACAGTCGCTGCAGGCGACCGCCACGTGACCCCCGCTCAGCGGAAAACGCGAGCTCTGGTGGCGCGCCTGAGTAAATGTTGACGGCCGGAATTCCTGCAACGAGTGACACGACTCACAGCGATTCAGGATGGGAGCGGTGGCGAACTGCCGTTCGTGGACATCGCGATGACAGTCGGTGCACTGGGCAAACTTGAGGCGGTACAGCGTCGCCTTGCCCGCCGGGAGATGGCACTTCTCGCAACCAACCGAAGCGTGCTTGCCCTGCAGCGGGTAGGTCTTGTTGTGGTCGGCGAGGCCGAATTTAGCCGGCTTAAAGCCCTCCACGGTGTGGCACGATGAGCACTCGCCGGCGTCCGCGCGCTGGGCGAATTGCCCGCTGTGCGGATCGGGACGATGGCAGTCGGAGCATTGCTGGAAGGCGATCGGCTTTTTGAAATCTCCCGCCGCGTGGCATTGCTCGCAGCCCAACAGTGCGTGCTTGCCCCGTAGAGGGTACTTCGTCGTTGCGTGGTCAAATTTGCCCGCCAGAGTCGTCGCCGGTACCGACTTCCAGGTGACGGTGCTGTGACACGATTGGCAGGAATTGACAAACGTTCCGCGGTGCCGGTCCGCGTGGCACGCGGTGCAGCGATCGAAGGCGAGACCCTTCCAGCGCGGTACTCCGCCCGGCTCGGTCGGCGTGTGGCACTTCTGGCAGGCGACGCGCGCGTGGCCGCCGGTGAGGGCGAAGCGGGTGCGCGCATGATTGAAGCCTGCCAGCGCCTTCCAGTCGTTGGTGCTGTGGCACTGCTCACAGGTGCGGCCCAGTTGCCCGAGGTGCGGATCTTTATGGCAGCCGGCGCAATCGGAGGACAAGCCCAGATAGGTTCGGCTCAGGTCTTTGACCTTAATCAGCGGCTTCTCGCCGGTCACGATGTTGGCTGGCGTATGGCAGCGGTTGCAGCTCAGCGCAGCATGTTTCCCCGTCAGCGCCCAACCGGTTTTCCCGTGATCGAACTGCTGTTGCGACGGCGCCCATTTGATGATCGCGAACTCTTCGCCGTTGTGTTCGGAGTGACAACCGGCGCAGCTCTGGCTGCCGGCCTCTTTCGCCACGATGCGCGCGTGAAAGCCGCGCCCGGCGGCAATCCGGCTGCCGATTTCGGTGTGGCACTCCAGGCATTTGAACGTGGCTTGACCGCCGAGGCGGTGGCAGCTGGTGCAATTGGTGTCGCCGTTCAGGAAGCTGTGCGGTCGGGAGAGCAGTCCGGGAGAAATTTGCGCCCGCGCCGGGGCGGCGCACAGCACAAGGCTGGCCGCTGTACCAAGGCACACCACAGTCGCCATGGCAAGATGGGACCAACGCAAGACGGAAGTGGCGCCCCTTGGTTCGTGCCGCTGTGGCAATCGATAGCCTCGCGAGGGGAGTTCCGTCGGTTCAAACTTTTCCGCAATCTACTACAACAGATCGCTCGTTCGCAAATTTCATGGTGAGGCGCCGATGCCCAAACCCATCAAGGCGACTGGGCGCCGATGACAAGTCTCCGCTCAGCTTTTCGCGGGTTGGTTTTCAGTTGACTCGCCACTGGTTCCCGGCCGACGTGGCTTGAGCCGAGAGACGGTTGCGCCTGCCGGGGACGATGAACTCCCCTGTTCGGGCGCCAAGACGCGCTTCTTTTCTGGCTGCGGTCGTCCGGCCATGCGTTCGGAGGGTGTGCCGCTGGTCACGAGTTTTTCCAGTTGTTCCAAAGCTTCAATGGCGCGATCCAGGGATGCCCGCCGCTTGCGAAGTCGCGTTAACTCGTTGTTCATAGGAGCATGATCCGTTGCTGGATTTGCGGCGGATTATGCCCGGAACGGAGCGGATTGAGCCCCGAAGCGAAAAATGTTCTGATTCTAGAACAAACCGGTTTCGTGGCTAGGCAGCCTTCGCCCGTCTCCTCCGCTCTGCCCACCGTTTCTTCATCATCTCGGAAATGCGTTTCCGTCCTTCCGGCGTCAGTCTCCTCCGCCGGCGTCTTCCGTTCTGTCGGCGCGGCCCCCCAACTTCCGCCCCAGTCGTGATCCTCTCCAATGCAGCGATGGCATCATGGACGCGGTCGCGTTCGCGCCGCAGTTCTTCTAGGATCTGGCTGATGTCCAAGTTCTCTCCTTCCCGTCGAGCTACGCAAACCGGCTAGGCTAATGCAACTAGGAGTTCCCCCGGCTCTGCCGGTGTGCGTGGCGGTTTTGCAAGCGCACAGCTTTCACCCGTACTGCCTGGAGCGAGCGGTTTTGACTTTGGGTCGCGATCAGGCCCCTTTGAGGGGCCCGCGACCCGTAAAGCCTCCGGCTCTGCCGGAGGATACTTACTGCTTCTCACCGGAATTGGAAAGAAAAAAGTACCTGGGACTGGCTCCAGTTTCCCTTGTCGAAGGGGGCACGGCTGGAGTCTAATATGCGCCACTTGGGAGAGGACATGAATGCGGGACAGAAGCTGCGAGCGGCCAGGGAAAAGCTCGGACTCACGATCCGGGACGTGGAGACCGCGAGCGCGCGGTTGGCGGCGAAGTATGGCATCGACGAATACAACATTCCCCTGAGCCGGTTGTCGGACATCGAGACCAAAGGGATTCTTCCCAGCATCTACAGGCTATACGCCTTCTCCGTCATCTACCGCATCAGTGCGGAGGCGCTGTTGTCGTGGTACGGGGTGGATCTTAAGCAGCAAGCCCAGGACCTGAGCGTGGTTGAGCCGCCGAAAACACATCGCCTCCGCGCCAATGTAGGCGCGGGTGAAGTGCAAGTTCCGGTCCGTTTGGACCCGGGTTTTGATATCCGCAAGACCTCCAATCTCGGCCGCATGATTGAAAAATGGGGCGGTATTCCTCTCATTTTCCTGCAACAACTGGCGCAAAGCCCTTACACCTACGGATACATCGGCGCCGAGGACTTCACCATGTATCCGCTGCTGCTTCCCGGCTCCTTTGTTCAAATCGATGAAGCCAGGAACAAGGTTTGCGAGGGCATGTGGCGTTCCGAATACGAGCGCCCCATGTACTTTGTGGAGACGAGAGAAGGACACGTCTGCTGTTGGTGCGCCCTGCGTCAGAATCAGCTTGTCTTACAGCCTCATCCGCTCTCTCCCGTCCAGCCGCGCGTGCTGAAGGACCAGCAGGAAGCGGAGGTGATCGGGCAGGTTGTAGGCGTGGCTATGAGGCTCGTCGACTGGATCCCTTCGTCGTCCGGGAGAGCAGGGAGAGCGCCAAAAGAATTGAATTGAAATGACGTTTGCCGCCGCCCGCGGTATCCGGCGGAATGAGCTTCCCCTGTTGTGCTTGCAAGCCGGCCACCGCATCGGCGGCAGGATTTCCGTTAGGCAGGGACTGCGTCTCTTCCGACAGCGAGGCCAAAGGCGTGCGCAGCACCTCCAGCCAAATTTGTGTGTGGGCATCGGAGATCGCGGCTTGGGCTGCCGAAGCGCCGTGCGCGCGAGACAATCCCCAGTGCTCGTAATCGCCACCACGGCGCAACTCGCCGATATAAGCAAGCTTCGATAGCGGCCCGGAAAAACTTCCGAGAGTTCTGACCACAAAATCCTGCAAAGCCGACAAGAAAACCATATCTGTTCTAGTTTCCGAAACTCGAACAACTACCTACAAGTCGGTCTAACTCCCTGCTCGGGGAGCAGATTAGCACGGTCAAGCCAATTTTCGAAGGAGATTGACCGTGAAAAATCTGCTGCGCGTTCTGCTTGCCGTGATGCTGCTTTCCGCTTGCCTGTCAACCACCGCACTGGCCGACGGGACAAGTCCTCCGGCTGATTGTGACCCGTTCTCCAATCCGCACTGCCCGGCGCCGGTGCCACCGGCGCACGCGCCGTTGCGGTGAAAAGCGAGTAGTATGCCCCATTGTGAGCTGCCGAAAATCGTAATATTCTTCGGCAGCTCATGACTTGGGATCGTCTCATTGCGTTGGCCCTTTGGTTCAGTGGACCGGTCATGCAAATTCTCTTGCTACTGCAAGCACGCAGACGCAGGCTGTGGCACGTTTGCCCCGCGTTTTTTGTTTATACGGCATTCCAAATTGTTAAAGCCGCAGTCCTCTTCACCGTCAGTGACCCCAAGGCGTATAAGCTGTATTTTGTAGCCTATTGGACGGGCGAGGTCATTGATGTCTTGCTGGTGGTTGCTGTCTTGTATCAACTGTACAGCCTTCTTTTCCTCGGTTACGAAGGACTTCGTGTATTGCAAGACGTTCTCTTCCGGTGGGCTACGGCGGTTTGCGTTCTCATAGCGGTGACGGTCGCGGCGTCAGTACCCGGGGCGGACTCGAGCCGTCTCCTGGCAGGCCTTTTGGCCGTCCATGTCGGCGCGGCCATTCTGAAAGCCGGTCTCATCATTTTTGCCATGGTCATGTCGTCAGCACTGGCGCTGCGTTGGAACCATTACGCTTTCGGCGCCCTAGTTGGATTTGCTTTATACAATACCGTGGAGCTTGCCGCCGGAGCGGCCCGAGTGAATTTAGGTATGATCGCTTCCGGACCGTACCGGCTCATCAGTCCCGCGGCGTACTCGTGTGGGATGTTGGTCTGGGTAGCATACTTCTTCAGCAAAGAAAAAGAACCGGTTCCACTGAAATCAGTTCCTGAAAACAGCTTGGCCGCGTGGAACCAAGCCTTGTTGGAGTTACTAACGAAATGATAGTCGTATTGGTCCTGGTTTTTGTCGCACTGTTCATCACCATCGGCTTAGGTCATGTGGTACGCGGGTTTGCGGCCCAAGTCATGGACCCGGAACAACTGTTGGGCCGCACCTGCCCCGTGGACCTGCCAGCGTTCCGGAACGTGATCAATCCCGACGAGGATGCCTATTTGACGGCGCACCTGCCGAGAACCGCAGTGTGGCGTGTTCGGCGGGCGCGGTGCTTGGCTGCCTGCGAATACGTGCAACTGACCGCTCACAACGCCGGCATATTGATCCGGCTCGCGCAGACCGCAAAGAACAGCGACCAAGTTCGCATCCGGGAAGCCGGCAGACAATTGCTGACCTTGGCGCTTCAAACCAGGATGCTTGCCGGTGTCGCGATCGTGCAGCTTTACATCGCGTGGTTGTTGCCGTTCTGGCAGCCTTCGGTACGATCGGTGACAGAAGCCTATACCGGCGTGCGTGCTGCACTCGAATCCGTCGTGATTTGGCAACGCCCTGACTTGGCAGGACGCTTGCGTGAAGCAGTTTAAGAACTTCGCTAATGCACATTACCGCTCCAAGGGCAGTGCTTCGACCGCAGGAAACAGCACTCGCTTCTTGCTGTTCCGAATTCAGAACATTGCGTTCTCGGGACAGCGGCTGTAAAGCGCTCCTCTCCAGCCATGTTGAAAACGTTCCGGGCTATAGCCCCTGTCCCAACCCGTCAGCACCGATGAGATCGCTTGTCATAGTGGATGGCCATCGTGGTCCCGCGTTGATACTGCCGCGGCTTGCATCGTGCGCCGCCGTTGCGACCGCACTGCCGGAGTGGTACAAGTCTGGCAGGCTATGGCGGAGCGATTCACAGAGCGCCTGCAACGAAAAGTCGCGTCCATCTGGGAGGCGCAGCACCTGCACCCGTTCGTGCGCGGCATCGGCGACGGCACTCTCGACCTGGAGCGCTTCAAGTTCTGGGTGCGGCAGGATTACGTCTTTCTGATCGAGTATGCGCGCGTAGTGGCGCTGGCCACGGCGCGCACTCCCGCCCTGAACATGATGGCGAAATTCGCCGCCCTGCTCAACGAAACGGTGAATACCGAGATGGGCCTGCACCGCGCCTACGCCGCCGAGTTCGGCATCAGCACCGCCGAATTGGAGCGCGAGGCCCTTGCGCCCACCACGCGCGCCTACTCCGATTTCCTGCTGCGCGTGGCTGCCACCGGCGATTACGCCGAACTGGTCGCGGCCCTGCTGCCGTGCATGTGGGCCTTCAGCGAGATCGGGTTGCGGCTTGCCAAGCTGTCCGCCCCTGCCGACCATCGCTACCGCAAGTGGATCGCGATGTATTCGTCCTCCGAGTTTGCCGACTTGGCGCGCTGGTGCCGCGAACTGATGGACGAGGTGGCGACCGGCTTGCCCGAGCGCCAGTTAGAGAAGTTGGAAGCAGTGTTCCTGACCAGCAGCCGCTACGAGTTCCAGTTTTGGGAGATGTCATGGAAACAAGAGCAATGGCGCGTGTAAGCATTCCGCGCGTCCTGATCGTCGCCGGCTCCGATTCCAGCGGCGGCGCGGGAATCCAGGCCGACTTGAAGACTGTGTCCGCGCTGGGCGCCTTCGGCATGACCGCCATCACCGCGCTCACCGCGCAGAACACCAGCGAGGTACTCGGGATCCTCGAGGTCGCGCCGGAATTCGTCACCCTGCAGATTGACGCCTGCATCAACGATGTCGGCTGCGACGCGGTCAAGACCGGCATGCTGGCCGACGTTCCCATCATCCAGGCCGTGGCCGCCGCCATTGCGCGCCACCAACTGCGGCGCGTGGTCGTGGACCCGGTCATGATCGCCAAAAGTGGCGCGCACTTGCTCAAAGCTGAGGCGGTGGCCGAGTTGAAATCGAAAATGCTGCCCCTGGCAACCGTCGTTACACCCAATCTTCATGAGGCCGGCGCGATGGTCGGTCGCGAGATTCACGACTTGGCGGGGATGAAGGAAGCGGCGCGCGCCCTCCGCGACCTGGGACCGGAAAACGTGGTGATCAAGGGAGGGCATCTCGCGGGCATCGCCGCCGATCTGCTCTATGACGGGCGCGAATTCACCGAATTCCGCGCCGACCGCTTCCACAGCAAGCACACCCACGGCACGGGGTGCATCTTCGCCTCGGCGATTGCCGCCAACTTGGCGCACGGGCGCAGCGTGAAGGAGAGCGTTGCCGCCGCCAAGGAATTTATTACTACCGCGATTCGCAACGGGCTCGCCATTGGCAAGGGCTGTGGACCGGCCAATCCCATGGCGGCGCTGCTGCAGCCTGCGACAACGTCGCGCTGAAGGCCCCCGGGCAGCGACGAGAGATGCCGCAGGGAAGAGGATTACGCGTCACAGACAAGATTTCCTCGGTATGCCATAAGAGAGGGCTATGGCTCGGACTACGCAATCCGGACCTGCTGTGCCGGTGGGCTCGGCTACCATTTTCTTCACTTGCGACCGCTACGAGCGCGCGCTGGAGGCGGTCAGGCGACGCTTACGCCGCCACGCCGTCGCTGACTACGCTTGGCTGTCCGACCTGGTCGAGGTCGGCGGATTTCACTATGAATCTGGAGAGCGATTGTTCGAGCCGTGGTCGGCCTCGCTCCAATCCGTTCTCGGCGACGCCATCCGACCCCTCCTCCAGGAAGCCTGGGGACTGATTCCGCAGGCGGCGGCGGAGAAATTTGCCGCGCTCCTCAACGGCATGCTCTCCGAGCGCGATCACATCCGCATTGAGCAGGCCTACGCGCGCCTGAAGTTTCCCGTCGCCAGAGTCAATCCCGACGTCTTGATGACCGGCGGCAGCACTGGCGAACTTTCCCATGACGGCGCCTCCGTTCACGAGCACACCTGCTCCAAGTGCGGCATGACGTTCCGTCATGAGGCGTGGGAATGCGAACCGCCCAACCATACGTTCTGCAATCTGTGCGCCGAAGAGGTGATGGGCCCGATGCCCATCTGGGTCCAGCGCTGGGCGTCGGCGCGCGACGAAACTCCAGACGACCCTCCCGCCGCGCCGGTCCGCACCGAAGCTGCCGCCGAGGCGCCCCAAATCTGCCTGCCTGTGGCAGATGCGAGTCGCGCCCCGGCCACACCCGCTCCCGGACCCAAGCCGCCGCCGCAGCCGACCGCCAAGGCCGACGTTGTCCCAAATCCTACCGAGCGCGGCCTCGCCAAGGTGGCGGGCATGGATGAACTCAAGGCGCTGCTCTACGACGAAGTGGTTTCCGCGCTGCGCGACCCGGAAGAGCTGAAGGAGTACGGTCTCACCATCCCCAATGGCATTCTGTTATTTGGCCCGCCGGGTTGCGGCAAAACTTACATCGCCCGCCAGCTCGCCGAGGAACTGAACTACTTTTTCAAGGAAGTCTTTCCCTCCGAGATCGGCAGCACCTTCATTCACGACACGACTCTGAAAATCCGCGAAACCTTCGACACCGCTGCCGAGCACGCGCCCGCCCTCCTGTTTGTGGATGAGTTCGAAGCCATGGTGCCGGCGCGGAGAGCGCTGGGCGCCCATCAGCACCACACCTCGGAAGAGGTCAGCGAGTTTCTCAAGCAGCTGGAATCGTGCGCGTCGCGCCGGATCGTGCTTATGGCCGCCACCAACGAGCCGTGGAAGATTGATCCGGCCGTGATCCGCACCGGCCGCCTCGACAAGCTCATCTACGTCCCCGCGCCCGACGCCACCGCCCGCGCCGCCATGTTGCGCTTCCATCTTTATGGGCGGCGGCAGTGCGCGGGCATTGATATTGTATCGTTTGCCGATACATTGCCCGGCTACTCGGCCAGCGACCTGAAGATGGTGGTGGATGAAGCGGCGCGCCGCGCCCGCAAGGCCCGCCAGCCGATTTCGGAAGGGCACCTGCGCGCCGCCGCCCGCGAACTGGTGCCGCCCTCGGTGACCGCCCGCGACGAGTTGCGCTTCCTCGCCTTCGGCCAGCGCGGCGTCAAGACCTCCCGTTACATGGTGGCCAATGACATCGCTTCTGTCCTGCGCACCATTAACGCCGGCAAAGGAGAGCGCCGGGTGAAGCTGGCGCGCGACTGACGCAGCCCCACACTCCGTTCCCATCCCAGCCCACGTCACAACTAATGGTGACGCTGGTCACTGCGTAAGTTTCCTGCCTGCCTAGAATTGGCGAGGTGGTCAGGTTATCAGACCACTTGGATTCGCCCTTTGGCTAGCACGCCCAAACCCACCTTCGAGGTTATCCGCAAAGACAAGGTCTACGACCAAGTCGCGCGCAAGCTCGAGCAGTTCATCCTCCAGGAGCTGAAGCCCGGCGACAAGCTCCCTTCGGAGCGCGAACTGGCGTTGTCGTGCAAAGTCAGCCGCAGTTCTATCCGGGATGCCATGCGCAGGCTGGAATTGATGGGGCTGGTGGAGCCCCGTCAGGGCGCCGGGACCATTGTCCGACAGCTTTCCCCGGATGCGCTGGTCAACCCACTCACCGCCATCCTGTTGCGCCAGCGGAAGCACCTGGCCGAACTGCTCGAGGTCCGCCGAATGATCGAGCCGCCCATCGCGGCCCGTGCCGCTCAGCACATTACCCCCGAACAACTGGCTCATTTGGAGGAGATCCTGCGCCGCCAAAGCCAGAAGCTGAGCCAGGACGACCCGGCCATCGAGGAAGACTCGGAGTTCCATTACGCCATCGCCACCGCTGCCGACAACTCCGTGCTGTTGCACGTGATCGATGTGTTGATGGACCTGCTTCGGGAAAGCCGCGAACGCAACATGCAGGTGGAGGGACGGCCGCAGAAGTCTTTTGCAGGTCACAAGCGCATTTTTACCGCGTTATGCCAGGGTGACGCAAAAGCGGCGGAAGCCGCCATGTGCCAGCACCTGGACGAAGTTACGGATCTAGTACTTAAGCAGCATAAATGAATGGAGGTCGCCAGATGGGCCAGCTATTTGCCATCGAAATTATCTACCGTGGGGTCTTTCAAAAGACTCTGGCGAAGAACATATGCCGCGGGATCGTCCTGGCCGCCCACAATGAGGGCAAACCAGGCCTTTCCTTTGGCCGTTACGGGGACAGCCCGGAGCGGAACGGCATTCCCGCCAAGAGCTTTGCCATCGTCGCCACCGACGATGAGACCCTGGAAAAAGGAATGGCTCAGTACGAGCCCAAACACACCGACGTCACCGTAGTCCTGGACGACACGCTCTGCAAAGGGATCGAGTCCTGGGGCTGGTACGGCGTGCAGACCGTGACCGAGCACCTGAAGCCAGGTGCGACCCTGATCGTCGCCTCCCTGGAGCAGCCGACG
The DNA here is from genome assembly GCA_020073185.1 of Terriglobia bacterium. Classification (NCBI taxonomy): domain Bacteria; kingdom Pseudomonadati; phylum Acidobacteriota; class Terriglobia; species Terriglobia bacterium. The sequence goes on along the minus strand of JAIQFT010000025.1, from coordinate 46,399 downwards.
ACGTTGCTCAAGGCGCTCCACACGAACGATAAACCGTACAAGCTTGGCGTCGTCCGCGGCGTCACCAGCTTCTCCGGCATGTGGGTCTTCAAAGACGACCACACCGATGTCCGGGTGCTGGGCGCGATTGCCAAGGCGCTGCCGGAGCTGATGAAGCTGACCTCGCTGGAGAAGTTCATCAGCGAGAAGCTCAAGAACACGCTGAAGGTCACCTCGGCCCACACCAGCTACGACAAGTTCTCCAGCATCGAAGTCAAGCCGGGAACCGGCAATGCGGAAAAACTGGCGCACTTCGATCTGATCGGTTCCTCCGCTATGCGCCTGGGCGTTTCCATCCCCGGCCAGCCGCAAGGCGGTCCGTATCCCGACCCGGTCACCAAGGAACTGGGTGGCTTCCGCCCGGCGCGCAATGAACAGCTCAAGAAGGCGACCACGCGCACCATGCGTCCGGTGGTCAACTTTGCCACCTGCACCAAGTGCACGCTGTGCTGGTTGAACTGCCCGGATGGGTCGTTCGACGTCACCTCCGAGGGCACGTACGACGCCAACCTCGGCGCGTGCTGCGGTTGCGGCATCTGCGAAGCGGTTTGCCCGGTGCCCGATTGCATTCGCATGGTTCCGGAGACGGCATTTGCCGACAGCGCCAGCCAGTACGCGGCGTACCGCAAGGACAAGGCCGCTTACAAGGCCATGTTGGACAAGGTCGTGGTTCCGCCTCCAGCCGAGCGCTCGCACGGCTACCGCTTCAAGGGACAGTACAAGGATCAGGCCGTTAAAGCCCTGGAAATCGCCCAAAAAGGCTAGCTTAGAAGGAGATTCGTATGGCAACAATGGCAGTGGCAGAACAAAAACAAGTCGAACAGGAAGCCCTGATTACGGGTTCCGAAGCCATGGCGATCGCCTGCAAGCTGGCTGACGTGGACGTGGTCACGGCTTATCCGATTCGCCCTTACGACACGGTCATGCAGTTCATCACCCAACTGAATGCAGACGGGGAGATGGACTGCGAGTTCATCGTGGCGGAAGGCGAACACTCACAGTTCGAAATCGTCAAACATGCCTCCATCTGCGGCGCCCGCGTCTTTTGCGGCTCCAGCGGCGTGGGCTGGATGTACGCCATGGAAGCGCTCACCGTCACTCCGGCCCTGCGCGTTCCCATGATCGCCATGGTGGGCAACCGGGCGCTGGACGATCCGGGCGCTTTCGGTACCGAACACAACGACGCTCTTGCCGTCCGCGACCTGGGTTGGCTTTTGACCTGGGTGGACAGCGGCCAGGAGTGCCTGGACACCACCCTCATCGCCTACCGCGTGGCGGAAGACCCCCGCATGTTGGTGCCCTGCGCCATCAGTTGCGACGGCGCCTTCCTCACCCACTCGCAGTCGCTGATCAAGATTCCCTCGGCCGAGCAGGTCAAGAAATTCCTGCCCCGCTACGACCGCGGCAATCTGCTGATGCACCCGGACAATGTCATCTCCATCGCTCCCCAGGTTAACGAGGACTGGGTGATGGAAGTCCGCAAGCAGAACTATGCCGTAACCGAGCGTGCCGAGCAGGTCATTCGCGAAGCCTATGCCGACTTCGAGAAGATCTTCGGGCGCAAGTACGGCAACCCGTTCTTCGAGGAGTTCATGACCGAGGATGCCGACGTCGTTCTGCTGGGCATGGGAACCATGTCCATGCCGATGCACGTCGCGATCCGCGATCTGCGCAAGAAAGGCATCAAGGTCGGCTTTGTTCGCCTGCGCTGGTTCCGGCCGTTCCCGGCGGAAGAACTGGCCAAGTGCCTGAGCCGCTTTAAGGCCGTCGGAGTCGTCGACCGCGACTTCTCTTTCGGTTCGCCCTACCTCAGCGGCGTGGTCGCCACCGAAGTCAGGACCGCGCTGTATCCGGGCAAAGGGCCGAAGCCGCCGGTGCTGGGCTTTATCTGCGGTCTGGGTGGTCGCGAGGTCACGTTGGACGATGTCAAGACGATGACCGACAAGACCCTCCAGGCGGCGGAAGGCAAGTCCGTACCGTTAACACAATGGATCGGGCTGCGGGACTAGCACGTCGCTGACGTGCTCCTGGCGCCGGAAAGGATTGCGACAACATGCCTATATTTGTAGACGAAAAACCGACCCAAAACCTGGAGGACTTCAAGGGTGTCAAGAAAGTCCCCCACAACGAGTACTACACTTCCGGCCACCGCACCTGCCAAGGCTGCGAGTCGGCCCAGATGATGCGGCTGTTGGCCAAGGCCGCCGGCCCCAGGACCATCGTCCTGGGGAGCACCGGCTGCATGTACGTGGCCAACACCTCGTATTACACCACGCCTTGGGGCGTGCCCTGGATGCATACGCAACTGGGTAGCTCCGGCTCGGCCGTGCTGGGCGCCGCTGCTGCCTTCAAGGCGCAGATGCGCAAGGGCAAGATGAAGGATGAGCCCATCAACGTCATCGCCTTCTGCGGCGACGGCGGTGGCGCGGATATGGGCCTGGCCGCCATCTCGGCGACTCTGACCCATCCGGATTACAACCTCCTCATCCTCATGTACGACAACGAGTCGTACGCCAACACCGACATTCAGATTTCCGGCACTTCACCCTACGGCGCGAACAGCTCGTTCAGCTTCCCGGGGAAGAAGCGGCGCATTATGAACAACCGCTGGAAAAAGAATGTCGCTCCCCTGATGGCCATCGGGCATCCCACCTGCCGCTACGTAGCGACCATTTCCACGTCCTACGCGCTGCAGGCCATGAACGTTGTCCGCCGCGCCCTCAGCATCGGTGGCCCGACGTTTGTGCACTGCCTGAACCCGTGCCCCAAGGGCTGGGATTTCGATCCCGTCCAGGCGCACGAGCTGGGCGAACTGGCCGTCAACACCGGCATCTGGCCGTTGTACGAGATCGAGAACGGCGTCGTGAAGCTGTACGGCAAATCCAAACAGATTGCCGACGGTAAATTCAAGCGCCTCCCGGTCAAGGTTTACCTGGAGAAGCAGGGCAGGTTCAACCACTTTATCGACGAGGACACGGAGTTCTTCCAGAGCAAGATAGACGACATGTGGACCAATTGGCTCGTACCCGGTATTATTCCCCTCCGGCACGAGATCGCGAAGGAAGTCTAATGTGTAGGGGCCACCTGCTTCGGCGGTGGCCTCGTTTTAACGGGACCGTCGGGGACCGGAGTTTATCGCCTTCGGAGGTGTACGGATGGCCACTGCAGTGGCAACCAATCCCACTGAACCCCGCGTCGTCAATCGCTGGGTTCAAATGATCGCAGGCGTGATCGCCATGATGGCGATTGCCAATCTTCAGTACGCTTGGACCTTGTTCACTAAACCCCTAACCCAAAGCCTGCACGCAACCTTGGCCGCCGTGCAGGTGGCATTTGCCGCGTTCATTATTGCGGAAACATGGCTGGTGCCTTTCGAGGGCTACCTCATCGATCGCCTTGGCCCCCGTTTGGTCATCGGCATCGGCGGTATCCTGGTCGGACTTGGCTGGATCGGCTCGGGCATGGCGACCAGTCTGCATCAGCTCTACTTCTGGTACGCCCTCGGCGGTGTCGGTGCAGGCGCCGTGTATGGCGGATGCATAGGCAATGCGCTGAAGTGGTTCCCTGATCACCGCGGCCTTACCGCCGGCTTCACCTCCGGCGCGTACGGCATTGGTACCGCCATCACCGTGGCGCCCATCGCCAAGATGATGAAAGCCTCCGGATACCAGCATACCTTCATCACCTGGGGCATCATCCAGGGCATCGTCGTCTTCTGCGCTGCCATGCTGATCGTTGCCCCGCCCAAGGGCTGGGTACCGAAGGGCTGGTCAGCCGCGGAGGCGCTCTCCAAGGTGAAGGTGCGTACCTCCACCTACGACATGACCCACTGGCAGATGTTGAAAACGCCGGCGTTCTACGTGATTTACCTCATGATGACGCTGGTGGCCTTCGGCGGCTTGGTAGTAACTGCCCAGATCGCGCCGATTGCCCGCTTCTATCAGGTCGATAAGGTCATCATTGCCTGGGGCATGTCGGCGCTGGTGATCGCGATTGAAGTGGATCGCATCCTGAACGGCATAACCCGGCCGTTCTGGGGCTGGGTGTCGGACCACATTGGACGTGAGAACACCATGTTCATCGCGTTCTTCTGCGAAGCTGCGGCAGTGTTCGCACTGCTGCACACCATCAGCCACCCGATCTGGTTCATCCTGCTGTCGGGGTTGTGCTTCTTCGCCTGGGGCGAGATCTTCTCGCTCTTCCCCTCCATCACCGGTGACCTGTTTGGCAAGAAATGGGCCACGACCAACTATGGCATTGTCTACACGTCCAAGGGTCTGGCCTCCATCTTTGCCGGACCGGTGGCCGCGCTGGCCAGTGTCAAGACTGGCTCGTGGGTTCAGGTCTTCTACGCCATGGTCTTCTGTGACTTGCTGGCGGCTTTCCTGGCGCTGTTCTGGCTGAAACCGGTCGCCAAACGGACCTACCTCAAGGGACAGGAATTACAAAAGCAGGAGGAGGCCGAAGCGGCACGCCTCGCGGGAAAACCGCAAAAGGCCTTCGTGTAAGTAACGATGGTGTGAGCAGCAATCTGCTTATAGGCACTCAGGGGCTCGTTGGCGATCGCGCCGGCGGCCCCCTTTTTGCTGCGCCAGAAACGACGGGTTTCCTCTGATGCCTTGCGATATTTTTTCCGTCGGCGCCCGGCCGTCGCGCATCTCTACTACTGCATCTTTCTTCCCTTGCGTGCCCGGCGCGCCCCTGAATAAAAATTGAGGAGAGAAACAGTCCATGATTCGCGAGGACATTCTGCAGGCATTTCCCGGCCTCTTCGGCAATAAGAAGGTCAACGGACGCGAGCTCCAGGTCGAAGACACCATCGCCACGCTCACCCGCGAGCTGCGTCCCGCCATTGCCGCCGCCCTGACCGCGCGCCGCAAGCTGCTGCAGTCGCCCACGCCCGTGCGCGAGAAATATGCCTGGCCGGTGTGGGACGACCGCTTTGACGATCCCGTCACCGGCAAGCCCTGGACCTATCGCCACATCGTGCAGGGCATGATTGACAACTATCTCGGCCGTGAAACCCAGTGGCGCTGGCGCCTCAATGAGGAAGTGCCCATACCCGCCGACGCGCACCCGCTGACCAACCCCGGCCTGGAGCTCACCGGTCCCTGGTCTCCGCTCGACATGGCATTCAACGCCCTCAACAGTGAAGCGCCGGTCAACATGCCCGATTGGGAAGACGCCTCCCCGCCGCACTTCCGGCCCGATGGCGCCTCGAAGGACCAGCCCATCGGAATTTTCGCGGCCCTGCACAACGCCAAGGAAATTCTGGAGGGTCGCTGGAGCGATCGCCCGTACGAGGTGGTGAAGAAAGGGAAAAAGCGCGCGTACAAGATCAACAAGCCGCCTTCGGGATGGCCGACGCGCTTTTGCCGCCCGCCGGGGAACCATGTCGTGTTCGACCACATCGTCGTGGATGGCGAACCCGCGCCCGGCCTGGTCGCCATCACGGTCCTGTGGACGTTCAACAACTACGACTCGCTGAAGCGCGCCGGCACCGGCGTCTACTTTTACATTCCCAAGCTTCAGACGCCGCAGGAAGCGCTCATCCTGGAGAGGCTGCTGTCGCGCATTGAAGGTCTGATCGGCGTTCCCGCCGGCACCTTCAAAATCAAGGTGCTCTACGAAGAGGGAAATGCTGGCCGCATCCTGCCGGCGATCACCTGGGTCTTGCGCCGCCGCTTGCTCGGCACCAACGTCGGCCGCTGGGACTACCTGGGCAGCATCATCGAAATGTGGAAAGACGATGCCAAGGGAGTTTTCCCTGACCCGCAGACCGTCGGCATGGCTTCGCCCAACATGATTACCTACCAACGTTACAACGCGCTGCTGATGCTCATGGCCGGCATGAAAAACGCCGAACTCACCCAGGCCGCCCCCATCGGCGGCATGGCGGCGGTGATGATCTACCAGCAGGGCGATGTCTACGGGCGTTCGCGCTACAACCCTCTCGCGCTGCGTGCCATGGTCATTGACAAGACGCGCGAGCGCTTGATCGGCCTGATGTTTGTGCCCGAGCAACCCCTGGCCGCAGGGAATCCGACGCTGGACGATATCCTTGACGGCCGCGTCAAGGGCCAGCTCTACGACGCCTATCGCCAAAGCTGGGTTGCCAGTCCGGAGACCGCTTATGTCGCCGCCGGCAACGAGCCGCTGCGCCTTCCGGTTGCGCAACTGCAAGCCAGAATCGACGCGCCGCAGCAAGCAACCGAGGTGAATGGCAAGCCCGTTCCTACCGTCCCCAGTGGCCTCAGCGACGCCGAGCGCTCCGTGCTGCAATCGCGCGGCCTGTTGAACGCGCAGGGGAAAATCACGCCTGCGGTCATCGCCCGCGAATCGGTCGATACGCCGGAGAATCTTTTCAGTCACAAGCTTTGGGACGACATTTATGGCGTGCCCAAGGGCGATGTCACCATCGAGCACATCCAACACGCCTTCTACATGGCGGCCAATTACGGCTTCCAGATACTCAACGGCAACTTTGCCGCTGCCATTGACGATTACGAGCTGAAACTGCGCTTCATGAACGACCTCGCTACCTACCGCATTGACGTCTCCTGGCTATGGACGGTGGCGCATCACCAGGCCACCATCACCAAGGACGGTTATTTCAAGCGGCAGGCGCTCACCGCCGACGGCGTCGAACTGGCGGCCAACGCCGAGCCGGTCAAGGCGGGCACTCGTTTCACCCGCGAGATGTTCGACAAGGTCTGGAACTACCACAACGAGTGGACAGCGGAATTTTTCGCGGAACTGGACCGCCGCGGCGATCCCGGCCGCTTCGACCGCGCCAAAGCGCCGCTCATCATGGACCTGCTGCAGCGGCAACTGCTCTCGTCACGCTACATCCAGCACAGCGCTCGCGTGCTGTTCGTGGTCGCGCCGGCCAAGGAGCAGGAGTGCGCGCAGATTTTGGACGCCATCTTTGATCTCTCGCGCGAGGAGATCGTCCAACGCGTGCAGTCCGGCAAAATGGACCCACTCGCCCTCCACGCCCACGATTATGTTTTTGACATTTTTCCGGCATCGGAGGCGGCGGACGCACCAGAGGAAATGGGCTTGCGGCCGGCAGCGATCTGAGCAGCCCCGGCTGGCGCTTGAAATTACTTGCGATTGCCTATGCCGACCCTTGCCGGACGATAACCCAACTGGGTGGAAATCCGCCGCGCTGAGTCCTTTACCGCGTCGATGATCCGCGGCAGCGTTTCCCGGTTCACCTGCTGGGTCGTGCCGGTGACATTCAGCGCCGCCTCGACCGCGCCCGCGGCGTTGAATACCGGCGCTGCCACGCAGCGCACGCCGGCGCTGTTCTCCTCGTCGTCGAAGGCGTGGCCGCGCTCGCGCACTAGTTCCAGCTCGCGCAGGAAGCGCGCCGGGTTGGTGATTGTGGTTGGCGTCCGCTTTTTCATTCCGCGATCGCGCAGGATGGCCTGGACCTGGGCTTCGGGAAGCTGCGATACCAGCGCCTTGCCGACGCTGGTGGAATAAATCTCCATGCGGCGCCCGACCCAGGTGTCCATCTTCACGAAGCCGGGCGATTCCACCCGCTCGACGTACACCGCCTGGGTGCCGTCGAGGATGGCCAGATGCGAGGTGATGTGCACGTGCTCCACCAGCGTGCGCATGATGGGCAGCGCGACCTCGCGCACGTCCACGCCGTTGAGCGCGCCCCGGCCCAGGTTGAGCACCTTCAGGCCGAGTCGGTACTTGCCGTTTTCGCCGTCGCGCCGCAGGTAGCCGTGTCTCTCCAGCGCGCGCAGGATGTAGCTCGCCGAACTTTTGGGGATGTCCAGCTTGCGGCTGATCTCGGCGTTGCTCATGCCCGAGGCGCGCGCCGCCACCGCCTCCAGGATGGCGATGGTGCGGTCAACCGCGGTGGACGGCGATTCGGCGGCAAGGGTCATAGTTTTGGGCGTCGCCGGCCCTATGCTACCGCGGGTCGAACTATTGTTCAATATGCTGAACGAGTACCTTGGTTACGCCAATCGAAAACTTGGGTGTACGTGATCATGAATTTGTGTTCAATATGTTGAACATACAAATTGACCGGCGGCGGTGGCGGCCTCTACTCTGTGTACACCACCTTGAACGGTGTTCGAAATGCTGAACACCGGTTCCCCGGCCTCGAACCCATTAGACGAAGGAGATTGACGGATGCCTGCGAATGGAGAATCCAAAGAGAAGAACATCTGGAATGATAATCCGCGGTGGAAGGGCGTTTCCCGTCCTTACACCATGGCTGACGTTGAGCGGCTGCGCGGCAGCGTGCGCCTCGAACACTCGCTGGCCCGCATAGGTGCGGAGAAGTTATGGGAGCTCCTGCACAGCGGCGAGTACGTTCCCGCGCTCGGCGCGGTCACCGGTAACCAGGCCGTGCAGATGGTGAAGGCCGGCCTCCAGGCCATCTACGTCAGCGGCTGGCAGGTCGCGGCCGACGCCAACGACGCCGGCCAGACCTATCCCGACCAGAGCCTTTACCCGGCCGACAGCGTTCCCAATCTTTGCCGCAAGATCAACAACGCGCTGCTGCGTGCCGACCAGATCGACCACGCGGAAGGGAAGAACGGCACCTACTGGTTTGCGCCGCTGGTGGCCGATGCGGAAGCCGGCTTTGGCGGCCCGCTGAACGCTTACGAGCTTATGAAGGCGATGATCGAGGGCGGGGCTGCCTGCGTCCACTTCGAAGACCAGCTCTCCTCGGCGAAGAAGTGCGGCCACCTCGGGGGCAAAGTCCTCGTCCCTGCGCAGGAGGCGATCCAGAAGCTGGTCGCCGCGCGCCTGGCCGCCGACGTGATGGGCGTGCCCACACTGCTGATGGCGCGCACCGACGCCAACTCCGCCAAGCTGCTCACCAGCGACATTGATCCGCTGGACCGCGCGTTCGTCCAACCCCAGCGCACCACCGAAGGTTTCTTCCGCGTGCAGGGCGGCCTTGACTACGCCATCGCGCGCAGCATCGCCTACGCGCCGTACGTGGATCTGATCTGGTGCGAGACCTCCGAGCCCAATATCGAGGAGGCGCGCCGCTTCGCCGAGGGCGTGCACGCCAGGTTCCCGGGCAAAATGCTGGCCTACAACTGCTCGCCGTCGTTCAACTGGAAGAAGAAGCTGAGCGATGCCGACATCGCGCGCTTCCAGCCGGAGTTGGCCGAGATGGGCTACAAGTTCCAGTTCGTCACCCTCGCCGGTTTCCACTCGCTCAACCTGAGCATGTTCGAACTGGCGCGCGGCTATCGCGACAAGGGCATGACCGCCTACGCGCGCCTGCAGGAAAAGGAATTCAGCCGCGAGTACGAGTATGGATACCAGGCGGTGAAGCACCAGAAGTTCGTCGGCACCGGCTACTTCGACGCCGTCACCGAGGTCATCTCTCAAGGCATGACCTCCACCAAGGCGCTGGAAGGCTCGACCGAGGAAGAGCAGTTCCAGTTGAAGCCCACACCGCAGGTAATCCAGATCGGCCACGATCCGGCCTGCCAGCCGATCCTGGGCGACTGCCCTGCCGTCGAACCCAGGCCCGAACGCATGGCCGGAGACTAGCTCGCTTCGCCAGGGAGAAGCAGGAAGTAAGAGGTCAGAGGTCAGAAGCAGTCAGAATGGAGAATGGCGAGAGCCCAAATTCTTCGTTCTGACTTTTTCATTTTGTGGGCAGCGAAATGGGCTTGTGACCCGCAGCACTGCGATGCGCTAAAATCGTAATCGAGATATGAGGAGCGTACATGAGCTGTGGTAATCCCTTCGCCGGCGAGCCGCCGCAACCGCACGCCGATCCCAACGCGCGCAAAGTGTTCTGCGTGAAGTTTCAGAAAGAGATGCCGGGGCTCGACGAGCCTCCGTTCGACAGCCCGCTGGGCCAGCGCATTTACGAGCAGGTCTCCGCCGAGGCCTGGAAGCTCTGGGGCGAATATTGCAAGATGGTGCTCAACGAGTACCGCTTGAATCCCGCCAATCGCCAGGACCAGGAGCTGATCCTCAAACACATGGAAGAATATTTCTTCGGCGAGGGCTCGGCGTTTCCACCCGGCTACGTGCCACCGCGGAGCAAAAGCTAGCTGGCTGGAAGCGATTGTGCGCCGTTCCACGGGACTCTCTAAACCAATCCTGCTGGTTCGGACGGAGGATCTCCGTCTAGGAGTGATTATGCGGCCAGATGCTTGGACGATCTTGGCATGTACAAGCGGGCTGACGATCTGCCTGATCGCCGGAGTCATCGCAGTCAATTCGCAGACCAGGCCGAACCGCGACGGTGTGGCGATGGAGCAGGAATGTCTTGTGCAGCTTCGCTCGGCGGACGCGGATTTCGGCGCCAAGGCTGAGCAGGCGGGATGGAAGGTTGCAGCCCGTTCCTCGTCCGGGTTGAACTGGTTTTTGCGAAGTAGTGCAAGCCCCTGCACGTCGGCCCGGCAGATCAGAGGCGTAGAGGCTGCTGACCCGGCAACCACGGTTATTGTCACGCTAGAGGACAATGCCGTGCTTCCACAACCGGCGATCGAACGGCTCGGTGGGGTGGTATTGAACAAGTTTCAGAACATCCATGCGGCCACGGTGGCGATTCCCGACCTAGCCGCCGATGATTTGAGGCATTTGCCGGGAATCAAGAGGATTCGCAAGGACTACAAGGTATCCGCAACCAGCCCCGGGAGCAGCAACCGCCCCAAATGATACGTGGTTGGCAGCCTCCGTTTAGGCGGTAACGCTTCGTCCGCTCCCGCCAGCAGTGGGTACCCGCCACGGTGCTTCCCTTCTTGGGAAAAGAAAACGCGCAATTCGAAGGTCATGCAGTGAAGCATTTCTAGACATCAGGCTGCACGAGGGCTAGGCTACTGGCCCCACGAAATATTGTCCCAGGAATCAAAGACGATTCTCCCAGGAGGAGCTCATTATGCTTGGAGGCAGAAAGTTGTCACATTGGCTATGTCTTGCAATGTTGCTCTTGTCGGCGGCGGGCGCTTGGGCGGCCGATAAGGACACCCGTGTCATCGTTAGTTCGACCGGCCCCAGGGAGGTTCTGAGAAACACGATCCAAAGGCTCGGCGGCGCCATCACCGACGAGTACGCAAATGTGAATGCGGTGGCGGCCATCGTCCCGGCAAGTGCCCAGGCCGCCCTGAGTTCGGTGCCGGAGTTTAAGGTATCGAAAGACATGGTGATGTATCTGACCCCGACGCGCGACCTGCGGGGTGCGGGCGTGCGCGAGATTCCCGTCGATACCGACGGCACAATTGCGCTGGATGAAGCTGCCTTGAAGTCGCTGGCATCTTCGCCGAACGATTACACCTTCAACAACGATCTAATCAACGCCAGCACCGTGCAGGCTGGCGGCAACCTGGGGCAGGATGTGGTGGTGGCACTCATCGACAGTGGCACCGCCAACTACTCGGGGGTCGCTACCCTGACGGGAACCGTGATCGGAGGCGAGAACTTCAGTGGCGATACGGTTTCGGCCACGAGCCGGAACAATGGCCCCCACGGTACCTGGACTGGCTCCATGATCGCCGGCCATGCCGGCTTCCTGGTGTCGAAAACGGGTTGCCTGGGTCAGTCGATGGCTTTCAACGCTCCTAGTTCGGTGCTGGACGGAACTCCGTACGGCTTCCCGACTTCCTACGTTCTTCCCATAACCGGTGTCGCACCGGGCGCCAAGATCTATGCGATGAAGGTTTTTGCAGCCACTTCGAGTTCGACTCCTTCATCGCGGATTATTGCCGCCATGGACCGTGCCATCACGATGAAGAAGAACTACCTGGCCGGGCATCCCGCGGTCCCGGTATCGGGATCGGGGACGGAGGACGATCCGTTTGTGTATGACTCGCTCAACATAAAAGTCCTCAATATGAGCCTGGGTGGCCCGACGATGATCGCCGGGCGTGACGTGGAGGATCAACTGGTGCAGCAAATGCTGTCGGTCGGGATGACGGTAGCGGTTTCGTCGGGAAATGCCGGCCCGTCGGGCTTAACCACCGGTACGCCTTCCACCAGTTTCGCCTCGATCTCATCGGCGGCAGCGACCACCCCGACTCACGAACGGATCTACTTGGATTACACCACCTGTACCCCGGGCTTCGGCACAGTTTACCGGCCGTCGAATGCGATTCAGACGGCCTACTTCAGTTCCCGTGGACCGACCGCCGACGGCCGCATCGGGGTCGATGTCACCACGGCCGGCGACTACAACTTTGCGCAGGGATCCAGCGGCGGACTGTATTTTGTGAGTGGGACCTCGTTCGCGGCGCCAACCGTTGCCGGGGCGGCAGCCTTGATCCGCAAGGCCGTGCCGTCTGCGTCAGCGGCGCAGGTTCGCAATGCCATCATTCTGGCCACGAACCATAATCTGCTGGGCGACAACTCCGGCGTGTTCGATCAGGGCGCCGGCTATCTCGACGTGGCACACTCGATCAAGTTGCTGCAGACATGGTGGTGGCTGCCGGGGTGGATCCTTCCCTCCCTCTGGCCCAGTGGAGAGGTGGAAGACAATCTGCAACGTTTGTGGCTGCGCGTTGACGATTTAGCGCCCGGAAGAACGGTTTCCGGGAAGGCAGTCAAGCTGCTGCCGGGGCAGCGCCGCGAGTTCTACCTCGAAGTTGGGAAGGACGTTGGAGGCATCACCATCAGCGTAAACGGCGTCACGCCCGAGAACGATCCGGCGCAGCAGAACCAAATATATGGTGACGACTTAATCTTTGCCGTGCACTCGGCCAAGACCTCCGCCATCGGCGAGGGCGATTACAAGGTGGGGCCGGGGCTCATTACCGGGCCGATGACATTTACGATCCCAAATCCGGAGGCGGGCATTCTCCGGGTGACGTTTACGGGAGATTGGACAAATGCCGGACGGGTGTCGGCTGACTATTCCGCCACGGCCACGTTGAAGGGCAAGCCGAATTTCCACACCAAGGGCAAGGTCGGTGAGGGCGACACGGTCGCAATTCCATTCAATGTGCCCGCCGGAACCGGCGAGGCGGACTTCGAATTGACCTGGAACCACGACTGGGCCTCTTACCCGACCAACGATATCGATATGATCCTGGTCGCCCCGGACGGCACCTTCAATTTTGACGGAGCTACTATCAATGGCCTTGAACGCGCCGCCATTCAGAATCCCCAAGCAGGCATGTGGCAGATTCTGGTGAACGGTTACACCATTTACGACCGGATTGGCTTCGATCGCTGGAAGAAGGACAAGGAGCAAAACACGGAGCAATATAGGGTCGATGTATTCCTGAAGTAGAGATTCGCTTGTGGGCCCGGGGGAGCGATCCTCCGGGCCTTTCGAACTGGCAGTGTCGATTCCGCTTTCAGCCCCGGTCACTCCCGCTCACCGCACCGCAAGGCTCACATCGTGCCCGTCCACGATTGTTCCGCGTGGGCAGCATCTTCTGTTAGATAACAGGAATTGCCTGTGAAATCAGGAATGCAAGTTGCCGGTGGGATTCCCGCAGCGCATCCTCCACCGATTGCGGGCTGGGTCCGCGCGCGAAGATGAAGCCCAGATAACTGGCGCCTTCCGGCAGCGGGACCAGCTTCTGACGGAACTTGGCGGTGATCTCGACACGCTCGATGCCAGGAACCTGCTGCGCCGCCTCCAGGTTCTCCAAGCCCTCGTAGAAGCCTTCGTGCGGGATGGGGATCATCATCACGCCTGAGGCGCAGCTCTCGCGCGGGATGCCGTCCACGGGTTCGCCGAGCGCGTGGCGGAGGATGAGCTCTTCCAAAGAAAGAGGATGGCCGTCGCGGTCGAAGCGCAACGCGCCCGCGCACAGGCCGCCGATGGGCCGTGCCGCGACCTCCAGCATCCACGGGCCGTCATCGTGGAGGCGCAGCTCGGCGTGGACGGGACCGTCAGTGAGGCCGAGCGCGGTGATTGCCTGTTGACTGCAGTCGGTGATCGCCTGCTGGGCCGAGCCGCTGAGGCGCGAGGGCGTGACGTAGATGGTCTCTTCGAAGAAGGGGCCGTCGAGCGGATCGGGCTTGTCGAAGATGGCGAGCACGCGCAGGCGGCCGCGCGTCACCAGGCCCTCGACGGCGAACTCGCGGCCTGGAATGAAGCTCTCCACCTGGATCCAGGCGGCGCTCTCATCGCGCATGATCTTCACGTCCTTCTGCTGCAGCAGGGCAGTGATGCGCCGAAATGCGGCGACAAATTCCCGCTCGTGGTTGGCGCGAATGGCGCCGCGGCTGGCGGAGAGTCCGAGCGGCTTCAGCACGCACGGATAGGGTACAGCGCGCGAGGCTTGCGCCAGATCGGAGGCGAGCTTGAACCGCGCGTACCAGGGCACGCGCATGCCGGCCTGCTGGTAGCGCTGGCGGGCGAGGAACTTGTTGCGGCAGAGCTCGACTGCGTGAGGCGGATGGAAGCGCAGCGCGAGGTCGCGGGCGAGGAGCGCGGCGGTGACGGTGGGCGCATCACCAATGGCCACCAGGCCGTGGATGGGCTGATGCTGGGCGAATTCGCGGATCTTTCCGGCAGACTCGCGCGGCTTCTGGAAGCGGACAGAGATCGCACCGTCACCCCAAGGATCGTCCATGGCGTGGCAGGTATCAGAGGCCAGCACCAGGGGAATCTCCATCCGCGCGGCGGCGGCGCGGAATTGCTGCGCCTGGTACCCGGTCGTAGTGGAGAGGAGGAGGAGACGTTTCATCCGACAGGTTGATTGTATCGGTTCGCGCCGTCCCTTCGGGATTCGCGGAGAGTTTTCAGGGCTTATTCCCAGCACTGCGTGCTGGGCTACCAGCGTTCGTGCCTCCGGCGCAGGAAAGGAAAAACCCGCTCAAGGGGAGCGGGTTCGAAGGCAGAGGGTTCGATTTGCGCGTGCTCGTCCGGCGACGCTAGGCAGCGGTGGAGCGCGCCAACTTGACTTGGGTGGCGGCTTGAACGATGCCACTGACATCGGCGTTCTGACAGCAGTCAATGGCGCCGGCCGCCAGCACCAAGGCCCACATCTCCTCGTCGGGAATGCGGTGCGTGCACACGATACTGGTGCGATCGAAATCATGGGTGAGACGCTCGACATCTTCGAGGGAGGCCAGATCCAGATCGACGATGGCAAGCTGGGCACGGTGCTTGGGAATGGCGTTACGGACTTCCTCCAAAGAGCGCGCCACGGTGATGGAACGAAAGTGCTGGTGCAACGAAGCGGCAAGCTGGGACGCGGCCTGGGAATCGCGGCTGGCTACAACGACGTTTAACGGCTGCATGTGGCCCCCTTTCACGCTGGAAAGTACGGTCTATGGAAAGGTTGGACTAGAGTTTGGCCTCGGCCCGTTCGGTCGCGGGCTCGAAAGGTTCAGCTTGAAGTTTGCCGTTTTGCTTGAGCAGGATCTCCACCTTGCCCTCGGCCGCTTCCAATTCCTGCCGGCAGGAGTTGGAAAGTTGTACGCCCTCTTCGAAGAGCTTGATCGCGCGTTCCAAGGGAACGTTTCCCTTTTCCAGCTCGTCCACGATTTTCTCCAACCGTTGCAGGCACTCCTCGAACTTGGGCAAAGTATCCTCTCCGCCAGATTCTAATGCACTGCGGTTCTGGAATGCGGGATAAATTTTGCCCTAGGGAAGCTTGCCGGGTTTGCGGTGATCGGTAGTCGGCAATCACGCGCTGGTGCTGTCGCTGGATCGGGAAGTGCCAAGGGCTTCGAGCACGTCCACGGCAGCGGCGTAGCGGCCCAAGGGAGCGCTGATCTGCGCGCCCTGGACCATGGAGCGGACGGCGATCAACATTTCGCGCGCGATGGCGACACCTTCGGCGCGGGCGGCCTCGGCGGTGGAGGCGCGGGCCATGCGCTTCATGATGTCGTCGGGCACGGCGACGCCCAGTTCGCTCTGCATGAACTCGGCGTTGCGCACGCTGACCAGCGGCCAGATGCCGGCGACCACCGGAATGCGGCAATCCTCGATCTTGCGCAGGAACTGCTCTAGCAGGCTGAGATCGAAGACCGGCTGCGTGACCGCATATTCGCCGCCGGCCTCGACCTTGTAGTGGAAGCGGCGGACCTCCTCGTCAATGTTGGGCAAGCCGGGATTGGCGCCGACGCCGATCACGAAAGCAGTGGCGGCGCCGATCGGATTGCCGCCCAGGTCGAGGCCTTTGTTCAGGTTGGCCACGATGTTGACCAGACCGATGGCGTCCACGTCGAAGACGGCGGTGGCATCGGGGTAGTTGCCCATCTTCGGCGGATCGCCGGTGATGCAAATGAGGTTGCGAATGCCGAGCGCCTCGGCGCCGAGCAGGTCAGACTGGATGCCGAGCACGTTGCGGTCGCGGCAGGTGTAGTGCAGAACCGGTTCGATGCCGACCTGCTGCTGCATGAGCGTGGCCAGCGCCTGATTGCTCATGCGGGCGGAGGCGCGCGGGCTGTCGGGAATGTTGATGCCGTCGACGCCGACGGACTTCAGAAAGCGCGCCGCGTCGATTTCCTTGCCGGGCTGCGTGCCGCGCGGAGGGACGATTTCGATCAAGGTGACGAATTCGCCGCGGGCAATCTTGGCGCCGAGCTTGGTGCGCTGTTCGAGGGGGAGCGTAGGGACAGTAGGCACCTCGGGCCTTGTCTTGACTAGTGTGGGCGAAGCGGCGCCCTTGGCGGCGTCGGCGCGCACGAACGACTTCATGAACTTGATGTGCTCGGGGGTGGTGCCGCAGCATCCACCGATGAGGCGCACGCCGGCAGCGACGTATTGCGGGACGTAATTCGCCATGTACTCGGGCGAGCAGAGATAGATGTTGCGTCCTTCGACGGCGCGCGGCATGCCGGCGTTGGGCTGGGCGGAGAGCGGAATGGCGTCGGTGACCTGATGCACACGCTCGATGGCGGCCAGCATAGCGCCGGGCCCGACGCTGCAATTGCAGCCGATGACGTCGGCGCCCCAGTCGGCGAGCTTGGCGCCGAAGGTCTCGGGACTGGAGCCGTCGAGGCAGTTGCTGTCTTCATCGATGGTGACCTGCGCGATGACGGGAACGTCGGGATTCACGTCGCGGGCGGCGCGGATGGCCTGACGGATTTCGTCGAGGTAGCCGAATGTCTCCAGGATGAGCAGGTCCACACCGCCCTCGACGAGGGCGGAAATCTGCTCGAGAAATGCGGCGTGGGCTTCGTCGAGTGAAATTTTTCCGAGGGGCTCAATGCGAACCCCGAGCGGGCCGACCGAGCCGGCTACCAGGCCGCTGAAGGCCTTGGCGGCCTCGCGTGCCAACTGTACGCCGGCGAGATTGATGGCCTTGGTCTTCTCCGCGCAACCATGGCGCGCCAGACGGAAGGAGTTGGCGCCGAAGGTGTTGGTCTCGACGATTTCCGCGCCCGCCTGGAAATAGTCGTGATGAATCTCGCGGATCAGGTCGGGCATGGCGAGGTTGAGCTCGTCATAACAGCGGTTGATGAAGATGCCCTTGGAATAGAGCAGCGTGCCCATGGCTCCGTCACAGAGCATGGGGCGTTGTTTGAGGCGCGCGATGAGGTCGAAAGCCATGTCGGGTTGGGTCCCAGGTATGTGAGCAATGTACTACGAACAGGGCATCGCAGAAAGGCCGCAACCCCGGAGCGGAACCGGTGTTTGGTTATAATGACTAATCCGAGCATTCCTAGTAAATCGCAATCAGGGGGAGTCCGAAAGTTTGAAGCGAGCCATCATCCTGATTCTGTGCACGGCGGCAATGGGGCTGCTGATCTCGTGCGGCAACTACAATAATCCGTCTTCTTCAACGACCCCGACCAGCGGCATCAAGAAGCGGGCCTTCGTCACCAACAATTTTCAGAGCCAGATTGACATCGTGAATGCGGCGAACGATACCGTCAACACGACGGTGACAACGGACCTGAGCGGCGCATCGACGCAAACGCTTGCGAATACCGTCTCCACGGGGACAACGCCGGCGCAGATGGCGCTCACCCCGGACAAGACGCTGACGCTGGTATTCGGGCAGTCGGCAAACACGATCAGCGTGATTAGCAACGCGACGGAGTCGCTTAGCGGACAGATTCCGCTGGCTGATTTCACCGAAAGCTTCCTGGCCGCCCCGGACAACACCACGGCGTATGTCGCCGTTCCCAACGCGGTGATCACCGGGCAAACCTCGGGCGCAGTGGAGGTGCTGAACGTCGTTAACGGCACGCTCACGGACTCGATTCCAGTGCCGCGGGCGCGCCGGGTGGTGCTGAGCCCGGACGGCAAAAAGCTGCTCGTATTCGCCGACGGTACTGATCAGATGTGGGTGATTGACACCAGCACGAAGACGGCGACGACGGTGACCGGGTTCGACCGTCCGGTATTCGGCGTGTTCAGCACCGACAACAGCAAGGCCTTCATCCTCAATTGCGGCCCGGAGTGCGGCGGAACAGCGGCCAAGGTCACGGTCCTGGACATGGCGACGAATACGACCGGAGCGAGCATTCCGGTGTCGGCGGCAACCATCGGTTTACTGGACGGCAGCAACTTGTACGTAGCCGGGACCGGAGCCGGCGGCGGCAAGCTCGACGTGATCAATACGAGCAGCCTGACGGTAACTAAGTCGGGCGTGGCGATCAGCGACGGCTACCATCAGCGGATCGCGTTGGGTTCTAACGGCAAGCTGTTCATCGGCTCGCGGACGTGCAACAACTCGGCGCAGGGCTGCCTGTCTATCGTCGACACCGGGGCGGGCACGGCGGTGCTGTCGCCAGCGGGCGGTGGCGATGTGACCGGAATTGAGCCGATCTCGGGCCGCAGCGTCGTGTACGTGATCGAAGGCGGCGAGTTGCGCATCTACAGCACCACCACCAGCCAGCAGCAGGCAACGCAGATTGATATTGTCGGGAAAGCGGTGGATGTGAAGTTGGTGGACTAGCTTTTGGCTATTAGCCATTAGCTCTTGGCCAGAGCGCGGGTTGGCCCGCCGAGATCCTTTTCCTCGCAAGTTGCATACCAGCGGACCTGCTATACACTGCATTGGAATTTCATAAGCGGTGGTGCAAAGTGGGTTACAGACTAGCTTCGCCCGCCGTCCGCAAGTGGCAAGATCAACACAACAGCCCTCGCGCCTCGCCGCGACGGCTTCATTTTCTGATGTTCGTCGTTGACTTTCCAGTGCGTGGGCTCATACTTCCCTATCTCAACTCACTGGTTTAACTGAAGTTCCCATGGATAGGGAACTCGGCATCCCGGGTAGACATTAGCTAGGGAGCGAGATGGTTGGCCACGCGTCTTCAGGATCATTGCAGGTTCTCGGAGGGAAGGGCGGTAGCGCCATTGGCACATTTGCCAGCGTCGTGGGACTGGTTGTTTCTCTGATTGAACGTAGTCCAACTGTTCCGGGCCGTTCAGTCTCGGGAGTCGACGCGCTGACCACCATCATCGTGGTTGCATTGCTCGCGGCTCTTCTCTATGGGTTGTTGTGGTCTGCTGCCGAGCGGCTATTCGGCTGGAAATACGGGGCGGGGAGCGGCAAAACGACTCCCCATGGTTGGGCAGCGATCGTGCTCTCGTTGAGCATGACGCTATCGCTTGCGTTTGCTCCGGTTCTCTACCAGAACTACTCGGGAATCAAAGTCGTGCTGCCGATGCACTGGAGAGCTATGGTGTTGGTCGTTGTCTTGGGCGCATGCGCTCATGTTTTTATGTATGGCACAAGGTCCTCTCCGCCCAATGGTTTTCGGCAACGCTATGCGCCGACGCCAAGGTATAAGTCAGACGTTATTGCGTTGAAGCTGGAAGCAGTCTACGCTGCCGTGTTCTTTGCGTGTATCGTTCTGCCGTACCGAATGGTTGTCACGCCGGGTGCACCGGTAACAGATTTCGTGCTGTTACGGACTCTTCTCCCCGCTCTCGTATTCTTCTTTGTGATGATGCTTTTCGTGGCATTCAAGCCAGAAGTCTTGAAACCGCAAACCGAGACCAGGGGTATCATTGCGGCCCTAGTCATGATGTTCTGTTTCTGCACCGGTATGTTCCTATGAACTTCACTGATGCGAAATCCCGCTGCTCGAGGTTGAAATGGAGAGCTGAAAGCCGAAAGCTCAAGCTCAAAGCTAAGAGCCAATAGCTAAGAGCTACTTCGGTTCCAACTTCAATTCGTGCGCGCTGGACTTCTGCACCGCACCTGGAGAGAAGGGAAGCGAGAAGGTTGTGCCCTGGTACCAGGCCTGCCACTGGTCCATGTAGTAAGGGCTGAGGAAGTTGCCGGACTGGCCGGTGACGATGTTCAGGGTTGAGGCGTCGAGGTTAGCGAAATCCACCGTGAGGCGTTCCGAGGGACCGAAGCCCAATCCTACCTGCTTGACGGTGTTGCCATCGCCGGACTGTGGCTGAATGTCCGGTCCGGTCCAGCGGCGGAGCAGGGGCACGCGGCCGAATATGGGATGTTGCAGGTAGACGGGATGAGCCCGTCCCCAATGCCAGGAGGAGAGGTCGCTCGGGACGTCTTTTTGGTTGATGGTTTGTTCCACGGCGGCGGTCAAAAGATCGTCCCACGACTTATATGACTTGGGCAGCCAGCGTTGCGGCTGGTTGGTGAGCAGGTTCTCCATCCAGACAGACGAGTTGTGCCGAGTGTACTGGCGCCAGCCGGTGGCGACTCTGCTGTTCTCATCGGCGGGCCCGAGCAGCGGTTCGAGGAGCAAGCGCTGCAACTGACGCCGGGCGGCGACGGCGATGCTGGGCGCGACGGAATCGATGGTGAGGCGACCGTCCCAGTTGCGCATCAGGCCGGCAGCCTGGCGCGCGCGCGGAGACGCGCTGGGCGTGTGGTCTACGGCGGCGGCGAAGCGCTGGGCGAAGAAGCGGTCGAGATCGGAGTAGATGTCGGTCTGAAGCGCGATCATGTCGGCGGCGGAAAATTTCTTGCCCGATTGCAGGAATTGGTAGATGCGCTCGGTGCGGTAGGGAGGCATCCACTCAGCGCTGATCAGATGCGGGTAGCCGTCCGGAACGACGCGGCCGTTGGCGGTACCGATGATGCCGGACTCGGGGTCGAAGACGCCGGGCATCTGCTCGAACGGCAGATAGCCATTCCAGTCGAAAGCGTCTACGTTGCCGGGCACGGGCCTGGTGGCGTCACCGGACTTGCGCAGCGGAACCCACCCAGTCGCCTGGTAGCCGATGTGTCCGTCCACATCCGCGTAAACAACGTTTTGGCCGGGGCCGCCGAAGCGTGCGGCGGCGCGGCGGAACTCATCCCAGTTGCTGGCTTGGTCGACTTGGCGAATGGCTTCAAAAGTGGAAGTCAACAACTGCGTGTCCCAAAGCGTCCACCGGAGCGCGAGCGGGCGCGTCTCGCCGGGAATGATGCCGGTGACGATGGGACCGTGGCGAGTGATGGTGACGTCCACGGCGACGTCGGGCTTGCCCTTAACGTGAATGAGTTCGTGGCGGTGTTGCGGCGCACGCCATCCATCAGGCGCCTGGTATTGGCCGCTGCTATTAAAGGTTTCGATGTAGAGATCGGTGACGGCGGGGCCGAGATTGGTGAAGCCCCAGGCGATGCGGCGGTTATGTCCGACCAGCACCAGTGGCAAGCCGGGGGCGGTGACGCCGGCGGCGTCGAAGTCACCACTGGTGAGGTGCACCTCGTACCAGACGTTGGGAATGTGGTGTTGGAGGTGCATGTCGTTGGAGAGCAGCGGCTTGCCGGAGACGGTGTGGGCGCCGGAGACGACCCAGTTGTTGGAGCCGGGGAAAAACTCGGTAGCTGGTAGTTGGGAGTTGGTAGTTGGCAAACCCGGCCAAGAGCCAGATTCCGAGTACCAATCGCGACGTCGCGATACCGCAGATGTGATGGCAGTGGATGGCGTGGGTCGCCCGTCTTTCGGCTCGTTGGTGGCGGAGGGTGGGTGATCGCGCCAGGAAGTGTTGGGGAACAGGTCGGGGCCGAGGTCGGCGGGGAGACGCGCCAGGACGCGCTCGCGGGCGAGCATGTCGTCCATGGAATACAGGTTCAGCATTTCGTTGAACATGCAGGCGATGAGGAAGGTGTCTTCCGGCGACCAGGGACGCGGCGCGTAGCCGAGCACGCGGAATTCGATGGGCAGCGAGGAGTGATGCGAGTCGATGTAGGCGTTGACGCCGCGAGCGTAGGAGTCGAGGAGGCGGCGATCGGTATCGGACATGGATGCGGCCGCGCGCTGCGCCACCTGACGCATGCCGAGGGTGCGCTGGAGGCGGTCGTTTTTCACGTAGTCGGGGCCGAGGACTTCGGCGAGTTCGCCGGCGATGTAGCGCCGGGTCATATCCATCTGCCAGAGGCGATCCTGGGCGGTGACATAGGCTTGCGCGAAGACCAGGTCGTCCATGTTGGCAGCGCTGATGTGCGGTACGCCATGGGCGTCCCGGATGACGCCGACCGGCGCAGAAAGCCCTTGCAGGCGCAGGGCGCCGTCAAGTTGAGGAAGGGAAGCGCGGGCGGCGGCATAGAACCACCAGCAAGCGCCCGCCGTCGCGAGCAAGAGCACGACGACAACAAGCACAACGACATGGAGGAGCAAACGCGCGGAGCGTCGCGGAGCAGTAAGGGTGGCGGTGGCCATGGCGTTTGATTCTAGCAGCGGCAGAGGGAGGCTTCAGGTGGCGCAGCTGAAGACACGCCCCGCAAGCGCCGTTTTTGAAACCAGGCGATGAAACCGCGGTGATATCCTGATGCGGGGAATTGAGCGTTGTGACCACACTCCAGAAACGCGTGGACGATCAGCCGTCGATTTCGCGGGAGAACGTGCGCGAAGCCGAGGGCATCTTTCACGATCATCTGAAAAAGGTCGGCCTGAAGCACACGGAGCAAAGGGATACCATCCTGCGGACTTTCCTGGAAACACGCGAACATCTCTCCGTCGACGCGCTGCACCGGCTGGTGAAGAGGAAGGACCCGAAGATCGGGTTCACGACCGTGTACCGCACGCTGAAACTGCTGGCGGAATGCGGATTGGCGAGCGAGGTGGCGTTTCACGACGGCATCACGCGATATGAGCACCAGTACAACCGTCGCAATCACCACCACATGGTGTGCACGGAATGTGGAGGCTCGGTGGAGTTCTTCTCGCCGGAGGTGGGGAGGCTGGAGCAGGAGATTGGGCGGAAACACCACTACCTGACGACGCGGCATACGTTCCAGATCTACGGCGTATGCGAAGCGTGCCGGCGAAAGTCGGGACGCTTCGTCTAGCCCAAAACCGCAATGCAGGCGCGGGTCCGCGCATTTGAGCTGCCCTTCACATTGCGTTGCGGGCATCGTTCTGATAATGTGCGCGCCGACCGGGATGGGCGCGGACGGCAAACGCACGCGCTTAAGAAAAACCTCGGACAATATCGGGAGGCGATATATATGGCGCGGTTCTGCTCCAACTGTGGTGCGCAATTACCGGACAACGCGAACAACTGCCCGGGTTGCGGCAAGCCGGCGGGGCCCTCGGCCGGGCGAGGGGCGGCGGCGCCGGCAGCCGGTGGGCTTACCGACAACGTGGCCGGCCTGCTGGCCTACGTGACGATCGTTCCTGCCATCATCTTTCTGGTCATCGAGCCGTACAACCGAAACCGCTTCATCCGTTTCCATGCATTCCAGTCCATCTTCTTCTACGTCGCGTGGACAATCCTGTGGGTGGCGCTTACGTTTGTGGGCGCGATGCCGATTCTGGGTTGGGCAATGATCCTGGTGTGGCCGCTGTGCGGGCTCGGGGGGCTGATCCTTTGGGTGCTGATGCTGATGAAGGCCTACAACGGCCAGATGTGGAAACTGCCGGTCATCGGCGACATCGCGGAAAAACAAGCGAACGCCATGTAGGCGGCGCGGTCAGGCGACAGACTCGCTGCATTCCTGCCCATGCAGGCTTTTCCGAATCCAGAGCATGAAAACGGTCCCGGAGCGGCCGGGCTGGGTGTAGCTGCGCACGCGGATGGTTCCGCCGTGGTTGCGGACGATGCCGCGCGCGATCCAGAGTCCGAGGCCGGTACCGCTGGCGCCCTTGGTGGTGAAGAAGGGTTCGAAGATCTTTTCGCGGACCGCGGGAGATATGCCGGTGCCGTGGTCGGCGATGGCAACGAAGAAGCCGTTGGAGCCGCCTCCGGTCAAGCTCACTCGAAGGCGGCCGCCGGCAGGAAGGGCGTCAAGCGCGTTACCGACCAGGTTGGCGAATACCTGCCGCAGTTCCCCTGCGCGCGCGATCACATTTCCTTCCGTACGATAGCGCCTTTCAACCTGGACATTCCGGGTGCGGATTTGTCCCGAGTGCATCGCCAGCACGTTGTCCAGGATATCGCTCAGGCTGGTCTGAGCCGGCTGCCCGCTGGATCGCGAGTAGCGGAGAGTGGCGTTGGTGATGTCGGCAATGCACTTCACCTCGAGTTCGGCTTGCTGAACCAGGGCGCTGGCGGCGCCCGAGAGCGGCTGCTGCTTTAAGAGATAGAAAATATTGTTGAGGACATCGAGCGGATTGTTGATTTCGTGCGCGACGGTGGCGGCCAGGCGTCCGAGAGTGGCCAGGCGCTCGGCGTTGCGGATGTTTTCTTGCCGTCGCTTCTCTTCGGTGAGGTCGCGGTTGATCTCGAAGGTCCCAATCAACTTACCGTTGGCATCGACGCGGGGAGTCCAGCGGGTGGCAACAACTACGCCGAGCCCTTCCTTGTTGATGTGGATAATCTCGCCGCGCCATTCCCCCTGCACGCGAACGGCGGCAAGAATCTCCGCGCGCGGAACCGGGAGTTCGGAGCGCAGCAGTTCGTGAGCAGACTTGCCCAGGACCTCGCCGCTGGTCCAGCCATAGAGGCGCTCGGCGCCGCGGTTCCAGAACCGAATCTTGCCTTCCAGATCAAGCACCAAGACGGCGTCGCTGGCGAGCTCGAGGATGGTGGCGTACTCGCGCGCTTCGTCGTCCGACCAGGATGCGCGAGAACGCGGTGCCATGGAGACAGCATAAATCCCGCAAGGTGGCGCGGGCAAACGGCGCGCCCTCAACGGGGACCGGTAGAAGGTGTAGAGTAAATCGACTCAGGCTCAATCTGCGAGCTAGTGGGCTCTCCCATCAGCCGTCAGTGGTGTAGCTTCAGGGCGAGATCCGCGCTGGGCTACGGACTACCGGCTGCCAACTGCCAACTTTGGTGAGCATCGTGATCGCCGCGCTGATCGGGTCGTCGGCGATGGCGTCCACCAGGCCGATGCGGAGGGCCTCGCGGGCGTGGACTTTTTCCGCTTCGATCATCATCTGCAAGGCGCGGGCCTTGCCGACCAGTCGCGGCAGGCGCTGCGTTCCTCCCCAGCCGGTTATCAGGCCCAGGGCGGCGCCGCGATGTCCAAAGACGGCGTGTGGCGAGGCGATGCGGCGATGGCAGGCGAGCGCCAAGTCGAACCCGCCGCCCATGCAGTAGCCGGACACCGCGGCCATGACGCGGGCAGGGAAGCGGTCCACCTCGTTCATCAGCGCCTGGCCCATGAGGGAGAACTGGTACGCCGCAGGGCCGGTGAGAGCGACGATTTCCTCCAACTCCGCACCCGCAGAAAAGAATTTGTGATTGCCGGTAATGATGAGCGGGAGCGGCTCGCGGGCGAGTTCGCGAAGTTTTTCGGTTAGTGTGAGGACGCAGGCGCGCGTTAGGCGATTGGTGCCGTCGGGCGAGACGAGGCGAAGAATCAGTGCGGCATCGCGCGCCTCAAGCGTGTAGTGAGTGTCCGGCATAAGACCGAACCACGGATTTACACGGATGAACACGGATCAGACAAGAAAAAAGTTTGATCCGTGCAAATCTTGTAGCGATCCGTGGTTAAGCATTTGCTTTACGTGCCGGCTGGAATGCCGCGCGGCTTCACGTGCTGGCGGATGAACTGGATGATCTCGTCCATAGCGGTGCCGGGCTGGAAAATTCCGGCGACCCCTTTTTCCTTCAGCAGCGGCACGTCCTGATCGGGGATGATGCCGCCGACCAGCACCAGCACGTCATCCATATTGTTTTGCTTCAGCAAGTCCATAACGCGCGGGACGATGGCGTTGTGCGCTCCGGAGAGAATGGAGAGGCCGATCACGTCCACGTCTTCCTGGAGGGACGCGTTGACGATCATCTCGGGGGTCTGGCGCAGGCCGGTGTAGATGACCTCCATGCCGGCATCGCGCAGGGCGCGCGCGATGACCTTGGCGCCGCGATCGTGCCCGTCCAGGCCGGGTTTGGCAACGAGCACACGGATTTTGCGTTCGCCGGGCATGGCAGGTCACTATTTAACCACAGAGGACACGGAGAACAATAGCTAAACGGGTGGATGTACGCGGTCAACGAGGACCAGAATGGGCGCAAGCCGCAAGGGCGCGCCTAGGAAGCACAGCGTCATGTGCCGCAGTGCCGGTCCGAGGCCTAACCGCAACTAAGAAGCGCTCGCCTTCTTGGCTTTCGCATTCCTCCGTGCCCTCTGTGGCTGAGTTTTTTCCGCAGGCTTGTCCACCGAGCGCCACAGGTACCAACAGGCCAGCGAGCGGTAGGGCTTCCATTTTTCCGAGAACTTTAAAATCTGCTTCGGCTTGGGGATTTTGCGCTTGCCGTAAGCCTTGCAGATCGCCATGTTGATGCCAAGATCGGCGGTGGGCATCACGTCGAGGCGGCCCAGGGCGAAGATGAGGAACATCTGCGCCGACCAGACGCCAACTCCCTTGACGCGCGTCAGGTGCTCGATGACGTGCTCGTCGGACATGTTGGGGAGGCTGGCGAAGTCCACGTCGCGGGCGATGGTTTTTTGCGCCAGGTCGCGAATGTAGCTGAGCTTCTGGCGCGAGAGGCCGCAGGCGCGCATCTGTTCTTCGCTGAGCGCGAGCACCGATTCGGGCGTGATTCGGAAGCCGCCGTAGAGAGAGCGCTCGGTGTCCTGGCCGCCGACGGCCTGCTCGCAAGCATTTTGCAGGCGCTGATAGATGGTGCGGGCGGCGGCGCCGGCGAGTTGCTGAAAAACGATGGCGCGGACCATGGCTTCGAAGGTGGCGGGGCGACGATCAAGGCGGAAGGGGCCAACCCGGGCGATGATTGAGGCCATGACGGGGTCGGACTTCTTCAGGTGGTTGATGGCGTGACGCATGACGGAATTATAGATTTCCCGATCCGAGCTTCAGATTCGGCGGGGTGGTAAAAACTTGTAAAACCTAGCGGGCCGATCGTCCGCCGACCGCCGCCAGCACCACGCCGCCCATGATGAGCGCGATCGAGGCAGGAAGGGGAATGCGTTCCGAGGTTTGGGTCTGCACGCCAATCCGAGCGCCGCCGATCTTTATGCCGCTGCTTTGGCGTTGGGGCACGCCGACGAGCAGGGAAACGACACCCAGCACGATCATCAGAATGCCGATCACGAGCAAAGTGCGCATGTCAGCCATCAGATGCCCGGCTTCTCACGCGCGCTGCTTGTCCGCTACTCGCAAAAAATCCTGACCTTCTTGCCGTCGCCCTTGTCCACATCCAGGTTGAGTTCCTCGAAGACCTTGTCGGTCACGTCATCCCACTTGCCGGTGTGGAGACGCACCCGGTCGAGGTCAATGCCGCGCTCCTTGAGTTTCTCCGTCACGCTGGCGGGAAGTACGCCCGCCAGCGACATCCCGGCGCGCGCAAAGGCCAGCGGCAAACGGATGTTCACCTGCTTCCGCCCCGGTTCGTCCACCACGACGCGCAGGAAACGCATGCGGTGCACGAAGCGTCCTCTGTCCTGTGCAGCCGAGACGTCGGGCTGGCTTCCTTCGGCAGTCGCGGAGGAAGCCCGGAGTTTTTCCAGAAGCTTATCCGCATCAGCGGCGGTGATCTTGCCTTCAGCGAGCATGTCGAGCACTTTGCGGGTTTCCAGCGACATAGCGATTCCTTTCTTTAATTCATGCGTTCCAGGGCTTCCTCGACGGTGATCTCGCCGCGCGCCAGTTGCTCCAGGACGTAAAGGTTGGGGGACGGCGCCTCGAAGGTCTTGTCGAGGGCGGCGCCAATGGCATTAAGACGGTTCTTGACCGTGGGATAGCTGATATCGAACAACTCTTCCATCTTCTTGATCGAGCCGTGGTGGCGTACGAAGGCGATAACAAAGGCCTGGTCGTCGGGCGAAAGCCTGCCCAGCGGCGGAACCTCGAACTCACCTTCCAGTGACATCCGGCAGTTCGGGCAAGCCACGCGGTTGACCGTCATGGCTTGCTTGCACTCGGGGCAGGTGGCATTAGATATATTCGTCACTTAATATTTTAAAAACATAAGTAACGTACATATACTAATTAAGTTTGTCAATATTAAACTTGATTAAACTAATATCGTCATCACGGCTTGCCTCAAAACGGCGGATAGACAATTCGAGCGGCATGGCTGCAGCTCCCCCCAGCTGAAAAAGCCTGCATCAGGCTCACTCCACCTGACATCAGGAAACGTTGGCAGTTTGCGGTTGCCTGTCCTGAGCGTTTTCGGGGCTATCAAGGGCTGGTATGAACCGGAGTGGCATGCACGGACGGCCGAAACCCGCGTTGCTGATCCTCGCGTTTGTCGCCATCTACGTAGTCTGGGGCTCCACCTACCTGGGCATCCGCGTGGCCATCGAGAGCATTCCCCCTCTGCTCATGATGGGAATCCGGCACCTGGCAGCCGGCACACTACTGTTCGCCTATCTGCGGTTACGTGGCGAGGCAGCGCCGCCGCGATTTGCGTGGAAACCGGCGGTGCTGGCAGGCGCGCTGTGCTTTCTGGGTGGACACGGATTGCTGGCGTGGGCGGAGCAGCGGGTATCGTCGGGGATGGCGGCCCTGCTGGTTTCCCTGGAGCCGGTGATCATGGTGCTGCTGGCGCGCCGGGCGAAGCAGGAAGGCAGGATCTCCGGCGGTACTTTGGCCGGACTTGCCTTTGGGATCGCCGGCGTGGCCGTGCTGATGCCCATTGATGCTAAAGGCGAGATGATCGCCACTGCGGCGCTGCTGCTGGGCGGCGTGCTCTGGTCGGTGGGCGCAATTTACGCGCGCGGAGCGGTTTCAGGCGTCTCCTCGGGCATGTACTCAGCGATGCAGATGCTCACTGGGGGCGTACTGCTGCTCGCCGTGGGCACGGGCTTGGGCGAGCGGGTGCAACTTGGCAGGATCACGCCGCGATCCGTGCTGGCGCTTGGCTACCTGATCGTGTTCGGTTCCATCATTGCATTCAGCGCGTACACGTGGCTGATGCGGGTGAGCACCGCCGCTCGGGTCGGCACGCACGCTTATGTCAATCCAATCATCGCCGTATGGTTGGGGTGGGCGCTGGGCGGGGAAGTGGTGACGGCGCGAATGCTGATTGGAGCGGCCATTGTGCTGGCGAGCGTGCTGTTGGTGAATCAGGCAGAGAGTGGGAAGGCGGTTGCGCTCGGTTCACAGCAGCAAGAGGCGGAAGCGGAAGCGGCGGCGGACTGAGGTTCTGACAGAAAGTACTTTACATTACAAAGTAGTCTGCCGTAATATGGCGGGCCATGAAGGTGAAGCTCATCCTGCCCGCCCTGACGGAGGCGACCAGCCCCCTGTTCCGGCCGATCAAGTACTCGCTGTTCCCGCCGCTCGGATTGGCGACTCTGGCTGCTTATCTCCCCGATTCCTGGGACGTCGAGTTTGTCGATGAGCACGTTCAGAAGTTGCGGCTGGACGATGCGCCGGACCTTGTCGTCATCCAGGCTTACATCACCTCGGCATACCGCTCGTACATGCTGGCCGACCTCTACCGCAGGCGGGGCGCGTTCGTTGTCCTGGGCGGCCTGCACGTCACCTCGCTGCCTGGCGAGGCCGCTGAGCACGCAGACGCCATTTTTCTCGGGCCCGGAGAAGATACGTGGCCTCAGTTCCTACGCGACTTTGCCGGCGGGCATCACCACAAGCGCTATGAATCCGGGGTGCGCACGCTGGCCGGCGTGCCGCGAATACGGCGTGAGTTGATCAAGCGTCACCTGTACCTGGTGCCGAACTCAATCGTGGTCTCGCGCGGCTGCCCGCACGTGTGCGACTTCTGCTACAAGGAGGCATTCTTCCGCGGCGGCAGATCGTTTTATACCCAGACGGTGGATGACGCGCTGGCGGAGATCAGCCGCCTGCCCGGCCGTCATCTCTACTTTCTGGATGATCACCTGTTCGGCAATATGCGCTTCGCGTCAGCGCTGTTCGACGGCATGCGCGGCATGGGAAGGTTGTGGCAGGCGGCGGGGACCGTGAATTCGGTATGGACGCCCGGCTTGCTGGAGAAAGCAGTAGCGTGCGGGCTGCGCAGCCTGTTCATCGGCTTTGAAACGACCAATCTGACCAACCTGCGCGCGCAGCGCAAACTGCAGAATTTCGCGCGCGACTACGGCAAGACCATTCGCCGATTGCATGATCATGGCGTGATGATTAACGGCAGCTTCGTGTTCGGCATGGACGGGGACGATGGCGACGTCTTCCAGCGCACGATTGGCTGGGCGGTGGAGCAGGGAATTGAGACGGCGACTTTTCATATTCTGACACCGTATCCCAGTACGGCGCTGCACCAGCGCATGTTGGCAGAAAAACGAATGCTTCACAGCAACTGGGACCTGTACGACACGCGGCATTGCGTGTTTCAACCGGCGAAGCTCTCGCCAGAGGAATTGGAGGCCGGGTATTGGAGAGCGTATGAGCAGTTCTACCGGTGGGGGTCAATTCTGCGGGGCGCGTGGTCGAAACGGGAATGGAAGGGACGACTGCGGCATTTCGCCTATTCGGCAGGATGGAAGAAGTTTGAGGGGTTGTGGAATTTCATCATTAGGGCGAGACAAGTCGGCCGAATGTTGCCGCTGCTGGAGACGATCCTCAGCGAGCGCGCGGGAGAGGAGACTGCGCGCGATTCACGATCCGAAAAGGCGGATGAAGCGAAGAGGGCTGTCGCGGTGGAGGAATTGAAGATTGCAAATTTCAGATTTGAGAATGAGTGCCGCGCCTCCGGCGCTCGTGGGTCATGATTCGCAGCCATCCCACCGCTGCCGCGGTGGGCTAACGAATTCCCCCGCTCCGCGGCTTCGGCGAGACGATTGTGAAATGTCGACCTTCACCAGATCATCCCATTACTAAATCAGCCGATCACCAGATCATCCCATCACCAGATCATCCCATCACCAGATCATTTCATCACCAGATCATCCGATCACCAGATCACCCGATCTACGTGATGCTGGCTTCCTCGTAGATCCCGTAAACCTGTTTCAGCGCTTCGCAGATCTCGCCCACGGTGGCGTAGGCGCGAACGGCTTCGATGATGTAGGGCATGGTGTTGGCATCGGAGATCGCGCCGTCGGCCTTAACTTGTGGTTCCTCGGCGGCGGCTTTCTTCAGCGCGTCGAGGCGGCGGCGGACTTCGTCGTTGCTGCGGCGTGCGCGCAATTTCTTCAGCTTGTCGGTTTGCTGCTTCTCCACCGAGTCATCGATGTAGAGAATCGAGGGCGATTCTTCCTCAATCGTGAAATCGTTAACCCCAACGATGACCTTCTCGCGCTTTTCCACGGCGCGCTGATACTGGTAGCTGGCCTCGGCGATTTCCTTCTGCGGATAGCCGCGCTCGATCGCCTTCACCATGCCGCCCATCGCGTCGAGCTTGTCAAAGTAGTCGAACGCGCCCTTTTCCATGTCGAGGGTGAGACGTTCGAGGAAGTACGAGCCGCCCAGCGGGTCAATGGTTTGCGCGACGCCGGTTTCGTAGGCGATGATCTGCTGGGTGCGCAGCGCGATGCGGGCGGCGTCGGCGGTGGGCAGCGCGAGGGCTTCATCGTGGGCGTCGGTGTGCAGCGACTGCGTGCCGCCCAGCACCGCCGCCAGCGCCTGGATAGCGACGCGCGCGATGTTGTTCATCGGCTGCTGCGCGGTGAGCGAAACGCCGGCCGTCTGGGTGTGGAAGCGCAGCAGGCGGGTGCGCTCGTGCTGGGCGCCGAAGCGGTCCCTCATCAGCCGGTACCAGATTTTCCGGGCGGCGCGGTACTTGGCAAGCTCTTCGAAAAAATCGCTGTGCGCGTTGAAGAAGAAGCTGAGGCGCGGCCCGAACTCGTCCACGTCGAGGCCGCGGCGGCGCGCCCACTCGACGTACTCAGCGCCGTCGTAAATGGTGAATGCCAACTCCTGCAGCGCGGTGGAGCCGGCCTCGCGGATGTGGTAACCGCTGATGGAAATGGTGTTAAAGCGCGGTGTGAACTTGCTGCCGAACTCGAAGGTGTCAATCACCAGGCGCATGCTGGGCGCCGGCGCATAAATGTATTCCTTCTGCGCGATGTATTCCTTGAGAATGTCGTTCTGGATGGTGCCGGAGATTTTCCTCCAGTCGGCTTTCTGCTTCTCGGCGACGACCAGGTACATCGCCCACAGCACCGAGGCGGGCGAGTTAATGGTCATGGAGGTAGTGACGTTCTCCAGGTCAATGCCGTGGAAGAGGATTTCCATGTCCTCGAGCGAATCGATGGCGACGCCGCACTTGCCAACCTCGCCCTCGCTGCAGGGGTGGTCGCTGTCGTAGCCCATCAGCGTGGGCAGATCGAAGGCAACCGACAGGCCGGTGCCGCCGTGGGTGAGCAGGTACTTGTAGCGCTCGTTGGTTTCTTCCGGCGAGGCGAAGCCGGAGAACTGGCGCATGGTGAAAAGTTTGCCGCGATAGCCGGAAGCGTGAATGCCGCGGGTGTAGGGCGGCTGGCCGGGGTAGCCAAGGTAGTCGTCGTATTTCCAGTCCTCGGGCAGGTCGGCCTGGGTGTAGAGACGGCGCACGGGGTAACCGGAGATGGTGGAGTAGCGGGCGCGACCGTGCTCGTCGAGATTGATGCCCGAGGGTGCGCCGATGGGCTTCTCCGGTGCTTTCTCGAAAGTCTTCGCCAGCGCGGTCTCGGCCCACTTCCTCTCGGACTGCGAGGGATGCCGGTCAGTGAAAACGTCGGCTACAGGAGACTCTTGCACCACAACATGCGCGGCATCGGCGCGTGCTGGTGACCCCGCCTTGGCAACCTGCTCGTCCGTGCGCTTGGTGTCAGCCATAGGTTTGATTCAAACAAACTAATCATGATACAGAGATGCGTCGCGGGGTCGCAACACAGTCCTGAGTTTCAAAGAGGGTCAAACTTTTTCCTAAAGGTGGCAAGAGATTGCCCACGCTGGTGGCAAGTCCTGGTCCGCACGCGCCCGGAGGCAGCCTGTTCTCAACTACTTGCGAAGCTGTGATATGGCGCTCAGGTTGCGAAGTCATAGGGTTAGGGTAACGGCGAGGTGCCAATGGCGGGGTTCCTGGAACGTGAACCGGTGGACGCGAAGAGCCCGTGGGCGCGTGTGATGGTGCTCCTGACCTGTCTGGTCATGGTGCTGGTCGTGGCACAGCAAGGCGGCACCATTGACAAGCAGCGCAATCTCATTCAACTGCTGTGGGACGACAGTAAGCAACTGACCAGAATCCGGATCCAGGAACTCGCCAAGAAGCGGGAAAAGATTCACACGACCGATCCGCACTACGGCACACCGGCCCCTAATGCCCCTGCCGACACCCCGAAGGCTCCTGACAGCAAGAATGCTCCTGAAAGCAAAGCCGCGCCCGCACCCAAGACCGATCCGACGCCGCCGGCGCCACCGCCGAAGCCCGCGCGAGTCCTTTGGCGCACTTGAATCGCCAGCTCCGAAAATGCCGCTAAACGCCTTTGCGACGTGAGAGTTCCCAGGCCTTGGCGTATTTCCAGCTTACGTAGGCTGAATGATACAGGTGTAGCAACAGGCCCTCGCGCCCGTCGAGAAACCCGCACCGCACAACATAGTTGTAAACGAACGTGGCCAGCGGATTGACGATGATGTTCACTACGTCGAAGCCGTGCGGGCGCTCCGCGTTGATGTGCTCGGCCTGCATCGAGGAGTAGTTGTTCATGTGCGCGATGTAGCCGCGCAACGTGGGATAGGCGTAGTGCAGCATCGCGTGGCGCAGGTTGGCGGTAGGGCCGGTGACCCGGATCGTGGGATGAGCTCCGTGTTCCACCCACTGTCCGGCGCCACGGCGGATCAGGCGCAGCTTGCGGTCGGGATAGAAGCCGCCGCGCTGAATCCACCGACCGAGAAAGAAATTCTTGCGCGAAATCCAGTAGGCGTTGACCTGGGGATCGCGCTCCAGCAATGTGCGAATCTCGTCCGCCGCCGCTGCTTCCAAAGGCTCGTCGGCATCGAGCGAGAGCACCCAGTCGGAGGTCGCCTTGTCGAGCGCCGAATTCTTCTGTCCGGCAAAGCCCTTCCACGGTTCACGATAAATTCTCGCTCCGGCAGCAGCCGCTATCTCCAGCGTGCGGTCGGTGGAGCCGGAATCCACGATAATGATCTCGCCCCCGAGGTCACGCAGCAGTCCCGCCACGCTTTGCAGCGTGCGCGGAAGGTTTTCCTCCTCGTTCTGCGTGATGATGACGACCGAGAGGGTCACGGGGGAATTTAACCACAGAGGCCAGTCCATTGCCGAATTGCCGAATTTTCAAATTGCCGAATTGAAAAGCCGCGATGCGACCGGTTCTCGTTCGCTTCCAGGCAATTCTGCACTTCGGAAAACCGGCAACAAAAAAGGCCGGGCTCCTTACCCGGCCTCGCTAACTCCTAACTCCTAACTGCTAGCTCCTGCCTACTTCAGTTCCGGAGGGACCGGACTGTGTGGCGGAGGCGGTTGCGCCGGGGGCTGTCCGAGCGGACTAGCCTGGCCCGGCGGCAACGGCTGAGTATAGGGCTGTTGCGGGGTAATCGGCGGCGCCTGCGGATTCTGGCTGCGCGGCACCACACCCGGCACATTCGGAGTTTTCTTGACCTGTGCGGTTTCGGCGTCAGCGACATCAATGCCGAGATGCGTCAGCGTCAGGCCGGTGGCGCGGTCTACCTCAACGCGGGACTTCTCGTAGGCGGCGCGCGCTGCCAGCAGGTTCGAATCCGCCTGGGCCAGGTCGCGCTGCGACTGCAGCACGGCGTAATTGGTGGAGGCGCCCAGCAGATATTTCTTCTGCTCCGCGTCCAGGCTCTCGGCGGCCAGCTTGGCGCCGGCGTCGGCGGCCTCGACGCGCGCCCGGTTCTGCTCCAGCGCATACTGCGCGTTTCGCACCTCGATGCGAATCTGGTTCTCGAGCTGCTGCAACCGCATCTGCGCCTGGCTGTACTCCAACTCGGAGCGCACCTGGTCGGCCTGCGCGCTGCGGTTGCGGAGGGGGATCGTCAGCGTCAGCCCCATGCCCTTGTCGGGCGCGGTGGAGTCAAACAGACTTCCGAAAGTTGAACCGTAGCCCACGGTCGGAATGCTACCTGGGGGACAGACGGCGGCGGGACAGAACGGATTTTGCACGCCGCCCAGGGCCGACGAGCCGTAGAACGCGAAGAGGTCGAGCGTGGGCAGCAGCGCGCTGCGCGCCGCTTTCTTGTTGATGTCGCGGTTGGTGAGGTCAATGCGCGACTGCGCCAACTCCCAGCGGTGCGCCAGGGCGTCGTTGACCAGCTCCTGGATGGGGGTGACCGGCTCGGAGGCTGGCATCACCATTGTGTCGGTTGGGATCACTTCCGATGCGGCCAGCGCCGGGTCCTGCAGGTTGCGCGAAAGCGCGTTCTTGGTCAGCAACTGCTGCAACTGCAGCGCCGTTTGGCTGACGATCAGGTCCTGCTTGGCGGAGGCGACCGCGCTCTGCGAGCGCACGATCTCGATCGGCGCCAGGGTGCCGATCTGCACCTGCTTTTGCGTGTCGGACAGCAACTGGTTCGCCAGCCCCAGCGACCGCTCTTTCACCCGCACGTCTTCATAGGCCGTGACCAAGTCCCAGTAGATGTTTTGGATCTGGGTCACGGTCGAGATCACCTGGCCGCGGAAGGCAACGTCGGCGATCTCGCGGCTGTTCTTGGCCATGCGGATGAAGCGTAGGTTGGGTGCGATGCCGAAGCCTTGCAACAGGTGCTGGCTGACAGTCAGGCGGAAGCTGCTGTTGAGCACCGGGTTCAGACTGGTGCGGATGCTGTTGGTGGTAACGCGGGAATTGTTGAACCCCACGCTCATGTTGGTGCCGGTGGCGAATCCCTGATTATAGGAGAAGTCCGCGGTACCGGTGTTCTGCGAGAGGTCGGGAACACCAGCGACGACGGTGTTGGATTGTGGGAACACCGCGCGCTCGATCTGCAAAGTGCCGGTAAGGAACGGGTCGAACGACGGCACCGTTGGTCCAACGCCGGTGGTGGAGGTGACCAAACCGCCGGTGCCAGTGCCCGCGCCGCCGGCCGCGCTCGTAGTGCCGCCGGCGCTGGCGCCCGAAGCGCCGCTGCCGAAGCCGCCGCCGCCGCCGCCGGGCGTCCCTTGTACCAGGCCGGTGGCCACGCCGCGCGCCGCCGCGCCTGCCTTGGTGCGCAGGATGTCGGTGTCGGCGATGTCGAGGTTGTAGCGCGCAATCGCCAGGTCGAGGTTATTTTCCAGCGCCAGCGTGATGGCGTCGTCCAGCGACAGCGTCAGCTTACCGTCCTTGATCAACTGGTCAATGCGCGGACTGTTGGCGAAACGCGGGGGAGCGATGCTGCGCCCTTGATACGGCGCGATGGGGTTCGGCAATGGCGGTTGGCCCTTGGAATAATCGGTCCGTTGCGCCCACCCTGGACAAGTGATGACGGCCAGGAATGCCAGCATCAACAGCTTGCCGCGAAACACAAAAAAAGACCTCGAATGCATGCGCTCTCTCCAGTAAGTCGTAAGTCAGTGCTGTGCGATAGACTGCCGGGGGCCCCAATCGTCAACCGTTGATACGCAAATGCCCCGCGGCGGGTTCAAAAAACTGCCAGCGACTGCCTCTGCAGTTCGCAGAAACGCACTAGTATAGCCGACGCGGTACGGCCCACCGCAGTTGGCTTGAGTAAGATTTTGTAAACACCGGCGCGGCATGTTAGATGCTGTGCGGCCGCACAATGCGCAACCTCAAAATCACCCTCGCCTACGACGGCACCGATTTCTACGGCTGGCAGGTGCAGCCGGATCGCCCGACCATCCAGGGCACGCTGGCCGATGCGCTGCGGCGGATCAGCGCCGAGAGCGTGATGCCGCAAGGCTCGGGCCGCACCGACGCCGGAGTGCACGCGCTCGGGCAGGTGGCGTCGTGCGCGATTGCCTCCTCCATTCCGGCGGCGAATTTGGTGGTCGCGCTGAACGATGTGCTGCCGGCGGCGATTCGGGTGCGGCGCATCGAGGAGGCGCCGGCGGAATTTCATGCCCGCAAGTCGGCGCGTGCCAAGAGTTACCAATACCGGATTTTTCGTGGCGACATTTGCCCGCCGTTTCTGGCGCGCTACGTTTACCATCATCCGTACCCCCTGGATCAGCAGGCAATGATTGCGGCGGCGGCCGAGATTGTCGGCGAGCACGATTTCACATCGTTGGCGGCGGTTGATCCGGAAAAACGAGAGGAACTATGTGGGCCCGG
This sequence comes from Terriglobia bacterium, assembly GCA_020073185.1. NCBI lineage: Bacteria > Pseudomonadati > Acidobacteriota > Terriglobia > Terriglobia bacterium. Next base: position 9,038 of record JAIQFT010000025.1, on the reverse strand, counting down.
TCTCCGACCGGGCTACACGGGTCAAAGACCCGTGCCACATGAGCAGGAATCCTCCAACGTGCGCACTGTCTTCTGCTCGCAGTGGCTGCGCGCGGGCGATGAGCTTGTCTACACCATCCGCGGACGCGGGTTCCTGCACCACATGGTGCGCAACCTGGTGGGCATGTTCTTGTTGATCGGGAAGGGAAGCTTGCGCGCGACCGACATCGCACGCATTTTGCAGGCGCGCAACCGGTCGGCGAACCCCGGGGCGACCGCGCCGGCCAGCGGGCTCTGCCTTATCTCGGTCGAATATTGACCGCGGACTTACACGGATTCACACGGATAAAAGCGGAACTAATTTCCGATCCGTCTTATCGGCGGGGATCCGTGGTTCCTTTTTCTGCTGAGTCCATCTAAGCTAGTCTGCGAACAATGGCCACCGATGCACAAATCGCCGCCCGCCGTTTGCTTGCTGTAAATCCGGCCACCGGCGAGACTTTGCGCGAGTTCGAGTGCGCCGCCGACGCCGCGGTTGTTGCCGCGGTGGAGCGCGCGCGAGCGGCGCAGCCCGCATGGGACGCCGCCGGCGTGTACCATCGCATCGAGGTCATCCGCCGCTTCCAACGGCTTCTGCACGCGCGGAAGGAAGACGTCGCGCGCCTGGTGACCTCGGAAGCCGGTAAGCCGTATGTGGAATCGATGTTGAGCGAAGTTGTCTTAGTGCTCGACTCGGCGCGCTTTTCCACCGAGCAGGCGCCGGAATTGCTGCGCGCAGAACCGGTGCCCCACGGCAATCCGATCATGAAAGCCAAGGCCGGGCGGCTGCTGCGGCGTCCGCACGGCGTGGTCGGTATTATCTCGCCATGGAATTTTCCCTTCTCGACTCCCGGTGGCGAAGTGCTGGCCGCGCTCGTGATGGGCAATGCGGTCGTGCTCAAGCCTTCCGAGCTCACGCCGCTGAGCGCGCTGGAACTGAAGTCGCTGCTGACGGCAGCGGGCGTGCCGGACGAGGTTTTCCAGGTCGTCATCGGCGACGGCGCGACCGGCGCGGCCCTGATCGCCTCGCCCATCGACAAACTGATTTTCACCGGCAGCGTTTCCACCGGACGCCGCGTCGCCCAGGCTTGCGCGGCGCGACTGCTGCCGGTCGTGCTCGAACTCGGCGGCAAGGACCCGATGCTCGTCCTCGATGACGCCGACCTGGACGTCGCCTCCAGCGCGGCGGTATGGGGCGCGTTCTTCAATGCCGGACAGGCATGCTTGTCGGTGGAACGCTGCTACGTGCATCGCAACCTGCACGACCGTTTCCTCGAACTGTGCGTCGAGAAAACAGGCAAGCTGAAGGTCGGCAACGGCGCCGATCCCTCCACCGACATCGGGCCGATGATCCACGAGCGGCAACTGCGTATCGTCGAAGAGCAGGTGGATGACGCGGTCGCCAGCGGCGCGCGCGTGCTGGCGGGGGGCCGCCGCCTGACCGAGATAGGCGCAAATTTCTATGCGCCGACAGTGATCGCGGGGGTTGAGCACTCCATGCGCATCATGCGCGAGGAGACCTTCGGGCCGGTGCTGACCATCATGGCCTTCGATTCCGATGACGAAGCCATCCGCCTGGCCAACGACTCCGAATTCGGTCTTGCCGCCAGCGTGTGGACAAGCGATCGCCGCCGCGGCGAACGGCTGGCGGCCCGCATCGCTGCGGGAACGGTGCTGGTGAACGATGCGGTGATCGGCTTCGGGATCAGCGAGGCGCCGCATGGCGGCGTCAAGTGCAGCGGCATTGGGCGCACCCACGGGCGCGTCGGCCTGGAAGAAATGACCTGGGTGCAGTACCTCGATTCCGACCGCCTGCCGCGCATGAAAAAAACCTGGTGGTACGGCTACAACCCCGACTTCGCACGACAGATGGAAGCCTTTACCGACTGGCTGTTTGCGCCCCGCGTGCTGGCCCGCGCGCGCGGAGCCCTGCGGTCGTCGGCATCGCTGTTCCGGCGGCGTTTGTGAACCGGCAGCAACGCGGCAATCGAACTCAGATCTCGCAACCTACAACTCGGATCTCGCCGCTCGTTTCCTCGCCCACACCCACGTTACCAACCCGACCAGCAGCGTAACTGCGAGCACCACGCCCGCGCCGCGCTGGATGCGCGTCGCGATCACGCCCATGAAGGCGAGCGCGAGCGCCGCGAAAAGATTGCCCGCCGGCAGGCGAAAGGCATCGGCGTGTGGATGCTTTCTCCGTAGTGCCGGAAGGGCGGCGGCGACAGCGCCGTAAACGAAAACCCGCGCCAACACCGAGACGATCGCGTTCCAGCGAAAACTTCCGGCGATGGAAAAACCCGCCACCAGCACCGCGAACAGCACGATGGATACGTAAGGCGTGCGGAAACGCGGGTGCACGGCGGCAAACCAGGCGGGAAAATCTCCCTGCTCGCCCATCGCGAAGGTCAGGCGCGGCGCGTGCAGCAGGTTGGCGCTGAGATAGCCGTAAATCGAGACCAGTGCCCCGGCGGCGACCAGCGATGCTCCCACCGGCCCGAGAAAGCGCTGCGCCGCGTCGGCCGCCGGCTTGGCGCTGGCGGCCACGTCCGGCACGATGTGAATCACGACGTATTGCAGCGCGACGAACACCAAGGTAGCAGTTGCGATCGAGACCGCGAGTGCGAAGGGTGCGTCGTTGCGCGGGTCTCGCGTCTCGCCGGAAACCAGGAATGCGGCTTCGAATCCGGCGTAGGCGTACACCATCAGGATGAGACTGTCGAACCAGTCGCTGGCTCTGGGCGAAACCGGCGGCGTCGTCACGCGGATTGCCGGGTGCAAGGCGAGCGCCGCCAGTCCGCCGGCGATCAGGAAAAGCAGCAGTCCGAGTTTCGCGACGGTGAAGACGTTGCTTACCTGCGTGCCGCCGCTTACCCCGCGGTAGTTCACCACCGCGAGAAATGAGATCAGCGCCGCCAGCACCAGCGCGCGCGTCAGCGGGGCCTCCACCGCGGGAACGAACTGCGTGAGGTAGGAGACGAACAGGTCGGCAACCGCCGAAGTGGCCGAGATGCGCGACAGCCACATCATCCAGCCGATCTGGATGGCGACGAACGGCCCAAACGAGGTGCGAGCGTAAAGGTAGGGCCCACCCGCCTCGCGGAATTGCGACGCGACCTCGGCCAGGCACGCGGCGATAATCCCCACGCCGGCGGCGGCGATCAGGTAGCCCGGCACGCTCAACCCTCCCAGTCGCGCTGCCAGCAGGGAGGGGACGCCGAACACGCTAGCGCCGATGATGGTGTTGAACATCAGCGCCGCCAGGCTCCAGCGCCCGATGGCGCGCACCAGGAGTTTGTCGTGCTTCGAGGGTCCGTGCATGCCTGTTTTAGTGGTCCGAAGTCGGTGGCCCGCAGTCCGGTACTCCATCTGAACAACCGACCCCAGACTACGACTAACCGCTTGTGTGACGGCAGTGACTACAACAGTCTTCCTTCTCATCCGAGTTATCCAGTAAAATAGCGTGTTTTCATTCACAATGTGGCAGTTCACGAGGTATCGGCCTTGGCGACCACCGAAAAGACCCCGGACGCGGCACAACCCGGCAATTTTCCGCAGCTTGCGAAACACAAGATCAAGGTGAAAAAGCCCGGGCAGCGCTCCTGCAATGAGAAGGACGCGAAGGGCAAACTCTGCGGCGGCCACCTGAAGCACTGGTTCTACATGAGCGACGTGCTGGAAAAGGCCTGCGGGGATGTGGAGCAGGCGTTCGGTCCCGACGCCGAGATCTACCGCTGCGAGCATTGCCGCACGCTGTACCTGCCCAATGCGCAGGACCCCAGCGGCCTCAACGTCGCCGGGCGCGGCATGATTTCGACATTTGGGCTGACCCTCCCGCCCAAGGACTCAAAGTAAACGCTGTTGTTGAGGGCCGGATTCAAGGTATAAAACCGGCATACGGGGCCGCGCTTCGCGGGGAAGAAGCATGCATCCAAGTACACTATCGTGAATTGTTCTGACCTGATTTACGACTGGAACAACGTGCCGGGGCCGGAGTTCAAGCCCAGCGGGCCGGTGCTGCTCAACGACGAATCGCTGCGCGACGGCCTGCAATCGCCCTCGGTGCGCGATCCTTCCATCGCGGAAAAAATCGAGATCCTCCACCTGATGGAGGCGCTGGGCATCAACTCGGTCGACATCGGCCTGCCCGGCGCCGGCCCGCGCGCGGTGGAGCATGCCACGGCGCTGGCACGCGAGATCGTCAACCACAAGATGAGGATCAAGGCGAACTGCGCGGCGCGCACGCACGAGAACGATATCCGCCCCATCGCCGAGATCAGCCAGAAGACCGGCTTGGAAATCGAGGCCGCCACCTTTATCGGCTCCAGTCCCATCCGCCGCTACACCGAAGGCTGGAGCGACGACTTCCTGCTCAAGACCACGGAACGAGCGGTGAAGTACGCGGTGTCGCTCGGCCTGCCCGTTATGTACGTGACCGAGGACACAACCCGCTGTGACCCGGAGACCGTCCAGCGCCTTTACTCGACGGCCATCGATTGCGGGGCGCGGGCCATTGTCATCTGCGACACTTGCGGCCACGCCACGCCCATGGGCGCGCTTCACCTGGTGCGCTTCATCGTCAAGGAGGTCGTGGTCCCGTCGGGCATGATGATCCGCGTGGACTGGCACGGGCATTGCGATCGCGGCATGGCGCTGGCCAACTCCATGGCGGCGCTGATGGGCGGGGTGCACTGCGTGCACGCCTGCGGGCTGGGCATCGGCGAGCGCGTCGGCAACACGCAGATGGACCAGATGCTGGTCAATTTGAGGCTGATGGGAATCCCGCCCTGGAACGGCCAGGACCTGTCCCGGCTGAAGGAGTATTGCCAGGCGATCGCGCACGCCACCGGCCTGCCCATCCCACGCAATTATCCCGTGGTCGGCGACGACGCCTACCGCACCGGCACCGGCGTGCACGCGGCCGCGGTGATCAAGGCGTACAAGAAGAATGACGTCGAGCTCGCCAACAACGTGTACTCCGGCGTGCCTGCGCATTATTTCGGGCTGGAGCAGATCATCGAGATCGGGCCGATGAGCGGCAAGTCCAACATCACCTTCTGGCTGGGGCGCCACGGCCTGCAAGCGACCGACGAAATCGTGGAGCGCATCTTGCAGCGCGCGAAGCGATCCGACCGCATGTTGACGGAAAACGAAATCCTGGAGTGTTGCCAGTCGCCGGTGTCCACCACGCACTAGAGAGTTAGAACTAAAGATTGGCACAGCTCCGCGCAGAGAGAGGACTCGACCAATCTTCCGTCTGCAGTCTGAAATCTGAAATCACGCTCGCGCGTTTAGGGTAATATCCAGCTTTCGCCATGGCCAACGTCCCTTCTGCCGCGGAGTCCCGAACCTCGGCGCAAATCTCCGCCACGCAACAAGTGGAGCGGATTGCGGCGCTGGCGCCGGTGGAAGCCGCCGCCGCCTGGTTTCTCGCCCACGAAGAGCAGCTCATCGCGCGACAGATGGAGGTGACGCGCATCCCCGCCCCGCCGTTCGGCGAGTCCGCGCGCGCCGAGTGGCTGGCGGCACGTTTCCGCGAGCTCGGCCTCGAAGACGTGCACATCGACGACATCGGCAACGTGATCGGCATCCGACCCGGGCTCGCGACCCAGAACGAGCCCAAGTACATGGCGATCACCGCGCACATTGATACCGTTTTTCCCGCCGGCACCGGCTTGAATATGCGCCGCGAAGGCAATCGCCTGTACGGCCCCGGCGTATCGGACAACAGCGCCGGCATCACCGCTCTGCTGGCGCTGGCGGGCGCGCTGGGCCATGCCGACATTCGCACCGAATGGCCGCTGGCGTTCCTCGGCAATGTCGGCGAGGAGGGAGAAGGCGATGTGCGCGGCATGCGCTACCTATTCGCCGAGCCGCGCTGGCGCGACGCGATCGCGGCCACGCTCGTGCTCGACGGCGCCGGCACCGACACCATCGTCACCGAAGCGCTCGGCAGCAAGCGGTTCCTGGTAACCGTCTTCGGTCCCGGCGGTCACTCCTGGAGCGACTTCGGCACGCCCAATCCGATCGTTGTTCTGGCCCGCGCGATTGACCAGTTTTCGCGCACGCCCGTTCCCGCCTCGCCGAAAACCGCGTTTAACATCGGGGTGATCACCGGCGGGACCTCGGTGAACTCGATTCCCGAGTCGGCCAGCATCAAGGTGGACATTCGCTCCGTCGCGGGTGAGCAAGTGGAACGCCTGGAGCGCGCGCTGCGTGACTCCATCGAGCGCGCCGTCACGCAGGAGCCGCGCCCCAACTTCGGCGGGCGCTCGCCGAGCGGACTTTCCGCCGACATCAAGCTGATCGGCAGCCGTCCTGCGGCGCGCCTTAACTCCGACAGCCCGATGCTCGCGGTGGTGCAGGCGGTGGACGCGCTGCTCGACAATAACGCCCGCCTGCAACGCGCCTCCACGGACGCCAATATTCCGCTCTCGCAGGGCCGCGAAGCGGTGGCGATCGGCGCCGGCGGCGCGGGCGGCGGCGCGCACACGCTGCACGAGTGGTACGACCCGACGGGACGAGATCTCGGCTTGCGGCGCATTCTGCTCATCGCGCTTGCGGTGGCCGGAGTTGGGGAATGAAAATCGTGGTCGTGATTCTGCTGCTCACCGCAATGAACCTGCACGCACAACACAGCAAGGGCGACCCCCCCGACCAGATATTCCTCGACGGCAACATCTACACCGGCGCGGAGGAAGGCCTCGGTGGCGCACCCGCAAAGGTTTTTCCGCGCGCGCAGGCAATTGCGGTGCGCAACGGCCGCATCATGGCCGTAGGCGCCAGCGAGGAAATCCGCAAACTGAAAGGCCCGCACACGCAGGTGATTGATCTCGGCGGGCGTTTCGTCATGCCCGGCTTCAACGACGCGCACCTGCACCTCGCCAACGGCGGCTTCGAGAAGCTGAACGTCGAGTTATCCGGCATCAAGTCGCTTGACGAGATGAAGGCACGCATCGCGGAACGCGTGAAGACTGCCGAGCCGGGCGAATGGGTCGTGGGCCGCGGCTGGGACGACACTAAGTGGTCGGTGCAGAAAATTCCTACGCGCCACGACCTCGATGCGGTCACGGGCGATCATCCTGGACTCTTCATCCGCACCGACGGCCACATGCTGGTCGCCAATTCCGCCGCCCTGAGAATTGCGGGGATCACCCAGCACACGCCGGATCCGCCCGGCGGCCGCATTGATCGCGACGCTCACGGCGAACCTGCGGGAGGCATGCGGGAAACCGCGCAAAACCTGGTGCGCAGCAAAGTGCCGCCGCCGACGCCGGCGCAACGGCGTCGCGGCGCGGAACTCGCGCTGCAGGAAGCGGCGCGCTACGGGCTCACCTCGGCGCAAGACAATTCGCAGTGGGAAGACTTCCTCGCCTACGTCGAACTGGAGAAGGCCGGCAAGCTGACACTGCGCATTTCCGAGTGGCTGCCGTTCCCGCAACCGCTGGACCTGCTGGAGCAGCGCCGTGTCTTCCACTCGCCGCAGGACCCCATGCTGCACACCGGCATGTTGAAGGGCTTCATGGACGGCTCGATTGGCTCGCATACGGCGGCCATGCTGGCGCCGTACACGGATGAGCCCGCAAACTCCGGCCTGCCGCAGTTCGAGCAGGCGGCGCTGGACCGGATGGCCTCCGAGCGCGCCGCCGCCGGCTTCCAGATGGGCTTCCACGCCATCGGCGATCGCGGGGTCGCCATGGCGCTGCAGGCCTTCGCCACGGCTGAGCGATACGTCGAAGAAAAGAATCGCAACGCGCCGCAACTGCGCCGTCTGGGCGGCTTGCGCTTACGCATTGAGCACGCGCAGGTGGTGGCGCCTGACGACTTTGCGCGCTTCCGCCAGCTGCAGGTCATCGCTTCCATGCAGCCCAACCATTTGCTGACGGACATGAATTGGGCGGTCACGCGCATCGGAGCGGAGCGCGCCAAACATTCCTACGCGTGGAATGAATTCCTGCGAAATAGCGTAGTGCTGGCCTTCGGCACCGATTATCCGGTGGAACCAATTACGCCGTTTCGCGGGCTGTACGCGGCGGTCACGCGCAAGAATGAGGCAGGCACTCAGGAATACGTGCCGGAACAGAAGATTTCGATTGATCAGGCTATTGCCGCTTACACCAGCGGTGCTGCTTACGCCGAATTCGCCGAGCGAGAGAAGGGAAGGCTTGCACCAGGATTTCTCGCCGACTTGGTGGTGCTGGACCGCGACATTACAAAGGTCGCACCAGCGGAGATTCTGCAGACAAAAGTGCTGCGCACGGTGGTGGGCGGAAGGACGGTGTACGAAGGCGCTAAATAGGGTTCGAATGACAAATCGGCACTGCCCCCTCGGCCTCGAATTCATGAAATTCATTCTCGGAGCGATTTGTCACTCGATTGCCGTCTTTTCTGCTGCGATTACTGTCTGGCATTGAGCAATAACCTTTTTGGTGGTTGGCTCCGTGCGAATATTGTCACGATTGAAATTGCTGCCAGCAGCCGCCTCTACTACTCCCGCTGCACGCCCAATCAGTTCATCGCACTTGGCGGAATCCCATAATGCTGTCAGGAGCGGCTTGCAGTAGTCCTCCATTTCGCGGGAGTTCATAAACTTGGGAAACTGTGCTGGGTTCCCGAGAAGGCGCACCGCGAGAAGGATGTGGAATCGAGCAGGTTTGCACTTCCGCTCCAATTTACCACTGCGAAACAGATATTCCAGCTTGTAGTAAGCAAATGCGGCGGTATAGTACGGCTCCATCCGGTGACCCTTGCCAAAGATCTCCTTGCCAACCTTATCCTTGCAAAGCTGAGTAGTTTCGCGTTGTTCTGTGCGCCTCCTGTAGGAACATCGCGGCGAAAGCTTTAATAACGTTAGGCTGGGTAATAACACGAGTCTTTTCAATCCCTAGCAGCCCGTGGTGTAAGTAGCTGAATTTCGGCACGGGCAGCGGCGTACTCGGTTGCGTGAGTTCGCCAAGTTTTTCGCGCGGGACATCGAGATTCCACTTCTGCACGGCCGATTCCGATCTTCCCGGCGCGGG